>CABVEG010000204.1 GCA_902497185.1 uncultured Eubacteriales bacterium
GACAAAAGCACGATAAGGAAATTCCGCCATATCAGCCATTCTTGCAATCTTGCTCAAGCCTAAGACCTTACCCTTTGGAATATAAGCAACTGACACCTTCATATCATACATAAGAGCCATATGATGCTCACAATAGCTGAATAAATCAATATCTCTTACTACTACAACATCAGCAGAGCTTGTTCTGTAATCTTCATTAAATGTTTTTTCAAACATACGTGCAATTTCCTCATTTGAATACTGTATGCCCTCAAAAACTTCCTCATACATTTTGGCTACTCTTTCAGGGGTTTCCTTTAATCCCTCTCTATCAGGGTCATCGCCTAAAGCAATTAATATACCTTTTATATGTTCTTCTATTGCTTTAACATCTATTGCCATAATTATACTCCTTTCCTGTCAGGATCCCATATAAATTTATGAAGCTGCAACTGCAATCTGACATTATTCATATTGTTATTTATCATAAATTCAACTATATCCTTTGGCTCTATGCTGCCAAAAACGGGACTTATGTAAACCTTTCCGCCTTTAACATAATTTTGAATTATATATTTAGCCTTTTCCAAATCCTCAATACTTCCACACACAAATTTTACAGTATCCCTGCTGTCTATAAAGCTGTAATTTGACATAAGCATTTCATTCTCCATACCGCTTGACGGAGATTTGTAATCAAGAGTTATTGAAGGGGGATTTGTAAGTGCCTTATATTCTGATATATCAACACTTCCGTTAGTTTCAATTTCAACTGAAAGACTGTCGTCTTCCGACAACAACTTTACCAAATCATATATATTTTTATGAAGAAGAGGTTCTCCACCCGTTAATGTAACATTTTTAACATTCGTTGAAAGTATATATTTATAAATTTCATCAGCCGTCATTTCCTCATAAGGACAATCAGTCTTATTCGCCCACTTGGTATCACAATATGAGCAGTTAAGGTTACAGCCTGTAAATCTTATAAACACAGCAAGCTCTCCAGCCTTTTGCCCTTCACCGTTTATGCTTATAAATTTTTCTGCCACCTTCATAATTACACCTCGTAATATGCCGCACAATTATTAGGAGTTTCATACACAACAGCCTGTCTTATGTTATAGCCGAGTTCCTTAAATCTGTCATAAAAATATTTGGCAAAATTTTCAGCAGTAGGACGAAAATCCACTTCAATAATTTTAAAATTTTCCTCCTTTAATGCTTCAAGTGTTTTTTGTTTTAAGGTGTTCTTTTCTATAATAAATGCATGGTCAAAGGCATCAGCCTCATTCTTAACATCTTCCTTTAATGTTCCAAAATCAACAATCATACCTTTAGTCTGTCCCTTAACCTCAACGGATTTATCACACACCTCAATTACTACTCTCCACCTGTGACCGTGAATATTACTGCACTTACCTTCATATCCGCTTAAAAAATGCGCCGAATCAAAGCTGTGTTCTGTTTTTAAGCTATACATACCTTCTCACCTCATATATTTCTAAACTCAAAATAAAAAAAGGACGCACTACGTCCTTTATAAAAAAGACCTAGTTTTGTTTAGGGACAGGAGGGTTTCGAACTGTCCTATCAAATTATCTTTAGCATTATATCACAAAATAAATATAAAATCAACCTTTAAAATTATTTTCCCTGCAAAAAAGCCATCGGGAATATACCCAATGGCTTATTATTTTATTATTCCTCATTACCTGTATTAATAGGCTTCATTGTAGGGAATAAAAGAATATCTCTTATTGTAGGTGCATCAGTAAACAGCATTACAAGTCTGTCAATACCCATACCCATACCACCTGTAGGAGCCATACCATATTCAAGAGCAAGCATAAAGTCCTCATCAATCATATTAGCTTCCTCATCACCATTAGCTCTAAGCTCATCCTGACGCTTAAATCTTTCTCTCTGATCAATAGGGTCATTCAACTCACTGTAAGCATTAGCATACTCGTGACCGCAGATAAAGAGTTCAAATCTTTCTGTATAATCAGGCTTATCAGGCTTTCTCTTTGTCAAAGGAGAAATTTCAACAGGATGGTCCATAAGGAATGTAGGCTGAATTAACTTTTCCTCAACAAATTCCTCAAAGAAAAGATTAAGAATATCACCCTTTTCATGTATTTCTTCAAACTCAACATTATGCTCCTTGGCAACGGCTCTGGCTTCTTCAAGAGTATGAATTTCATCAAAGTCAACGCCTGCATACTTCTTAACAGCATCAACCATTGTAATTCTTTCAAAAGGCTTGCCAAAATCAAGCTCAACGCCCTGATACACAATCTTTGTTGTGCCTGCAACCTTTTCAGCAACCTCCTTAATAATACCCTCGGTAATATCCATCATACCGTAATAATCAGTATATGCCTGATAAAGCTCAAGCAAAGTAAATTCAGGATTGTGGCTAGGGTCCATACCTTCATTTCTGAATACACGACCGATTTCATATACTCTCTCAAGACCACCAACAATCAATCTCTTTAAAGGTAACTCAAGAGCAATTCTCATATACATATCAATATCAAGAGTATTGTGATGAGTAATGAAAGGTCTTGCAGTAGCACCGCCCGGTATAGTTTGTAAAATAGGTGTTTCAACCTCTAAGAAATCCAAATTATCAAGATAATTTCTTACAGTTCTTATTACAGCACTTCTTGTAATAAAGTTTTTCTTGGTTTCAGGATTTACGATTAAGTCAACATATCTCTGTCTGTATCTTAAATCAGGATCCTTTAAACCGTGGAACTTTTCAGGCAACACCTGTAAGCTCTTTGAAAGAAGAATAACCTCTGTAGCGTGAACAGAAATTTCCTCCATCTTAGTCTTAAATACTGTACCCTTAACAGATACAATATCACCAATATCCATTTTCTTAAAAAGCTTATACTCTTCCTCGCCTAATTCATCTCTTGTTACATAGCACTGTATTTTGCCATCTCTGTCCTGTACATCACAGAAACTTGCCTTGCCCATAACTCTCTTGCTGACAATTCTGCCACCTATAGCAACAGCCTTGCCCTCAAATTCTTCAAAATTATCCTTAATCTGCATACTGTGCTCTGTAACGTCAGCCTTTACAATTTTAAAAGGATCCCTGCCCATTTCCTGAAGGTTAGCAAGCTTTTCTCTTCTTACCTTTAATAATTCATTAAGCATTCTGCCCTCTAAAGGCTTATTATTCTGATTGTCTGCCATAATAATTCTCCCGTTTCTTACTGTATTTCCAATATCTTAAACTTTAAAATGCCATCAGGTGCATTATTTTCAACAACATCACCTACAGAGTGACCCATAAGCGCCATACCTAAAGGTGACTCATTTGATAACTTCAATTCGGCAGGGTCTGCTTCTGCAGGACCTACTATGGTGTAAGTAATTTCTTCTTCAAATTCTTCATCATACACTGTAACCTTGTTACCAAGATTTACCTTGCCTGTATTAATTTCATCCTCGTCAATAACCTCGACGTTTCTGAACATTTTCTCTATTGTAGCAATTCTAGCCTCAATTTCTGCCTGTTCTTCCTTAGCAGCATCATATTCGGCATTTTCTGATAAGTCACCCTGTGCTCTTGCTTCCTTAATTTTAGCTGCAACCTCTTTACGTCTTACAACCTTAAGGTTTTCCAACTCTTCCTCAAGACTAGCTAAACCTGCACTGGTTAAAATAATTTTCTTCTCCTCAGCCATTTTAAATCGCTCCTTATATAATTTTACATAGTAACCTACTATTAATCTTAACAATTATACTAAATTAACAAATAATTGTCAATGAAAATTAACTAAAAATTACATCACATTTTTATCTGTTTATTTCGGAATTATCCGTTCTTCCAACAATATAATCTATTGACACGTTTAAATAGTCTGCAATACTTTCAACTGCCTCAACCGAAGGCTTTACACCCCTTTTTTCTATATCAAATAAAAAAGTGCTATTTAAATTTATATCCCCCAACAGTTTTTTCACTGTTACTCTATTTTTTTTACATAATAACTTTACTCTTTTTGCCATAAGTTCATTGTCCATAATAAACCTCCTTTTTGTGCATTTTTCACAA
>CABVEG010000205.1 GCA_902497185.1 uncultured Eubacteriales bacterium
TTTATTATACCCTTATTTTCAAGGAATCTGTTAATTGCATCACCAAAAATGACAATGTAAAGGGTTGCAATAATAATAACTATAAATATAATCATTAAACATAAACTAAGTAATCTTGTTTTCATAAAATTTCTGTTTTCATTAATGTCAAAGGTATTGCAAATCCCCTTAACCATTGTATGAAAGCCGGCTGATGCGCTATAAACAGCCACTATAGCACTTGATGACAAAAGACTTAATCGTCTTTCACTCAAAACATCACTTACATAATAACCAATCATTTCAGCCATTTCATTAGGCATATCGTTTACTATTGTATCAATAATTTTATCAGATGGAAGATTCAAAAAACCTAACAAGGTTAAAAGTGCAATTATAAATGGAAATATGGCTAATATAAGTTTGAATGTTAGTGAATTGGCATAAGTAATTAAATCATTTTTGATTACCCTGTTTTTTACTTCACAAAAAAATAAAAATATTTTTAATGCCATAAATTTAGCTCCTTTAAAAAAGCCACAGACAAGCTGTGGCTTAAAAAGATTAAATAGTCACTTATTATAATTTAATATGCTTAGGAAGACCATTTACCATATATGGATAAATCTCGCCCTGAATTAATGGACTCATATAATCAAGAGCTTCCTGTGATACATATGTACCATCATTAATAATCCATTCCTGTGGAACAGTTTTTTCAACATTAGCAATAGCCTTAACATCATATATATCAGTATTCATCATATAAGGCTTATTAGAAACTCTTACATAAATACCAACCTTGCCAGTAGCACCTTCAAAAGCTGCCTTCACAACCTGACCACCAACTAAGAAGGCCTCGTTTACATCAGTAAGAGAGCCAATATGGCTTGCACATCTCTGAATTGTGCTAAATTCAATAGGTCTTGTTTTCCAACCAAACTTATCGCCAATTACATTAGCAAGTGCAGATGCAGTACCACTAAGCTGTTTATGACCAAAGCTGTCAACCTTCATATTAGTTGCCGCAGCTTCACATACATACTTACCATCAGCAGTTTTAACACCCTCAGACACAGCAACCAAAACCTGTTTCTTCGTCTTATGAATTTCTTCAACTTTAGCAAGGAACTTGTCTATATCAAATACAGTTTCAGGTAAGTAAATAAGGTCAGCACCTTCGCAATCTTCACCCTTTGCAAGAGCAGCAGCAGCAGTAAGCCAGCCTGCATTTCTACCCATAATCTCAACTATTGTTACAATGTCAATAGGCTGTACAACAGCATCTCTTGATAATTCCTTAATTGTTGTACCAATATATTTTGCCGCTGAACCATATCCCGGAGTATGGTCAGTTACTGCAAGGTCATTATCAATAGTCTTAGGCACACCCATAAAAGTAATATCGGTAATACCCTTAGCATCAGCATATTCGCTTAACTGCTTAATAGTATCCATTGAGTCATTACCACCGATATAGAAAAAGTGCTGAATATCAAGTTTTCTTAAAACTTCAATAATTCTGTCATATGTTTCAGGACTCTTTTCAACAGTAGGTAACTTAAAGCGGCAAGAACCAAGAAATGCAGATGGAGTTCTCTTTAAAATTTCAACATCCATAGCAGTCTTTAAATAATCTGTCATATCAATATACTGCTCATTTAAAAGACCTTCTATACCATTTCTCATACCATAAATCTTTGTAGCCCCTAAATCCTTAGCAGCCTGAAATACACCTGCTAAACTTGAATTAATAACAGATGTTGGACCACCTGACTGACCTACAATAATATTTTTTGACATAAACAAAACCCCTTTCACCGTTCATTTAATAAATCTTTAATTAATTATAACAAAATAAAGGTCACTTTTCAAGAGTAAATTATAATAATTGCACATCAAAAAATTGTAAAATTATAATAATTGCACATACATATATTTTGACTTTAAAGTCTATTGCAGTATTATTTCAAAATTAGATTGACATGATAATAATTGTTGTTAAAATTGCAATAAAAAAAAGAAAAAAGCCTTTTTCATCATTCATTAACACTTATCAATAAACTGCATAAATTAAAATATAGATTAATTTGGTGATTATTATGGATATTATTATAAAAAACAAGGGAAATATTCCATTTGAAAGGGTCAAATACAAGCTGGATATAATAGACAGCCTGGTAATTGATAACAATTCAGATTTTAAACCTAATTATGAAAATCCTAAAATTTATACTCAGATAAATAATGCTAAAAAGACTGTACATTGTGAAAATATACCCTACACAGGTAAAAATATTACAATCGCTTTTTTAGACACAGGTATATGTCCTATTCCCGATTTTCAAGGCAGGATAATTAAATTCAAAGATTTTATAAACGATAACAGAGTTATATATGACGATAACGGACACGGTACCCACGTCGCAGGAATTGCCTCAAGCAAAGGCAGATACAAAGGACTTGCTCCCGAATCAAACATTATTGCACTCAAAGTATTAAATGAAAGCGGACAAGGTAATGCATCTGATGTAATAGCAGGAATACAGTGGATAGCCGACAATTACAAAAAATATAATATCAGAATTGCAAATTTATCAATTGGAACCTCACAGCCAATAAAAAACGATCCTCTTGTAGAAGCAGTTGAAAGGCTGTGGGATATGGGAATTGTAGTTGTAACGGCAGCAGGCAACAACGGTCCTAATCCCTGCTCTATTTCATCTCCCGGAACAAGTAAAAAAATAATTACCGTAGGCTCATCAGACGATGAGCAGTCAAACAAAATTTTTTCAGGAAGAGGTCCTACAAAGGAATGTATAATAAAACCTGATATCCTTGCACCGGGCAGCAATATTACCTCATGCAAATGCACCGTGGGAACGTATAAAAGATTAAGCGGAACATCAATGTCAACACCTATTATAAGCGGTGCTATAGCACTACTTCTTGAAAAACACCCTGATTTATGCCCCGATGATGTGAAGTATATGCTTAAGCTCTCATCAACATCTCTTAATCTGGCTCCTAACAGACAGGGCTGGGGGCTTTTAAATGTTGAAAAATTATTGAATATGGAGGCAATTTATGTCAGACATAATTAAAGACAGATCTATACACAGAGATGGCATATATGATATTGATGAAAGTTATTATGTAGGAACTAAATCCAAAAAAAATGATGATGGTATTGTTTTTGCACTTTTGGCTATGTTTGTATTTTGGAAGTGAATTATTAATATTTAACATCCGATTGGTTGTCAATCGGATGTTAAATATTAATTTATTATAACCTTTCCAAACACCTTTTCTCATACTTCAAATGAGCATAAGCAACGATTCTGCCCAAAACCTTCACATTTGTATATCCACCGACTATACCTACAACAGGCATCCCCTGAACAAACTTGTATGTCACAAGCTCATTAGCCATAATACTTGAAGTTCTTTTCATTTCCCTGTCAAGATCACTCTCATAAATATTATTGTCTATAAGATACTCCATTCTATTTATCTGCTTATCTGTTCTTTCCCTGTTTTCTCCATGTGCCATGGCTCCTGTAATTAGCTTCAGTATATAGCACTTTTCAACATCAGTGCTGTAATCAAAGCCATAAGTAGACGCAATTTTATATATACTTCTCAAAATAACGCCAATAAAAATGGGAATATCAGGCAAGCCTATACCAAGTATGCCTAAACCGGTACCCTCCAGCGCAGTAAGGGTCATATCCTTTTTAAGACTTTTATCAAGTCTTTTTCTAAGGTGAATAAGCGCCTCATTGTCCTTATCAATAATAGCCTTATAAGCCCTAAAATCCATTTTCAGATTTTTCTTATCATAGGTCTTATCAATTATACCCATACCTTTTTCAAAAACTATACCGAATCCCTTATAAAAAGCAAGTTCCAGCTTATCCCTTAAATCAGCAGGTATTTTATTTTCCACCTTATTCATCAATGAGTTAATATTTTTTTCTACTACTCCTATATGGTGATTATAAGTCTTGCTGTTGCAGGTAAACTTTTTGGAATAGTAGGTATG
>CABVEG010000206.1 GCA_902497185.1 uncultured Eubacteriales bacterium
GAGGAATTTTATGGAAAAAAAATCAGTCCATACCTTTAGAGGTACGGCGGCACAGGAACATCAGCTTAAGGATGTTATTGAAAAGCATCTCAAGCAGCCCGGCGGCTTAATGCCCGTATTGCAGGATGCTCAGGAAATTTACGGCTACCTGCCCATTGAAGTACAGGATATGATAGCAGAGGGACTTAATGTACCTCTGTCAGAGGTATACGGAGTTGCAACCTTTTATTCACAGTTTTCCCTTACACCAAAGGGAGAAAACAGAATAAGCGTCTGTCTTGGCACTGCCTGCTATGTTAAGGGTGCCGATAAAATACTGGAGGCAGTGGAAAAAAAGCTTGGAATTAAAAGCGGCGAATGTACGGAAAACAGACAGTTTTCTCTGGATTCCACAAGATGTATCGGTGCCTGCGGTCTTGCACCTGTTATGATGATAAATGATGATGTTTACGGCAAAATGACTGTAGATCAGGTAGACCAAATTATAGACAGGTATATGAAAAAGGGCAAAAAGGGAGGTGACAATCAATGATAACCATTGAAGAATTAAACAAAATAAGAGATTCCAAAAGAGATTTGGTAATGGTTCGTAAGGTTATTAAGGAGCAGGGGGAGGAGCTTGCCAAAAAAACAGGCTACAAAAAGCAGGTTCTTATATGTGGAGGTACAGGCTGTACTTCATCAGGCTCTCACAAGGTTATTACTGCTCTTGAAGCCGCCCTTCAAAAAAACGGTATTGAAAAAGAAATACTTGTTGTTAAAACAGGCTGTTTCGGTCTTTGTGCCCTTGGTCCCATAATGATTGTATATCCTGAAGGCTGTTTTTACAGTCAGGTAACACCTGAAGGTGTTGAAAGAATTGTTGAGGAACACCTTAAAAACAACAATATTGTTAAGGAACTTCTTTATCAGGAAACTATTCACAGTGACGGAAGTATAGTGTCATTAAACGAAACCCAATTCTACAAAAAGCAAATGAGAGTTGCTCTTAGAAACTGCGGTGTTATTGACCCCGAACAAATAGAAGAATACATAGCTCTTGACGGTTATCAGGCACTTGCAAAGGTGCTTACATCAATGAGTGGTGACGAGGTCATTGAGGAGGTACTGAAATCAGGTCTTAGGGGCAGAGGCGGCGGCGGATTCCCTACAGGCAAAAAATGGGCATTTGCAAGAGCAGCAGAAGGTGATATTAAATACGTATGCTGCAATGCCGACGAAGGTGATCCCGGTGCTTTTATGGACAGATCCATACTTGAGGGGGACCCCCACTGTGTAATTGAGGCTATGGCAATAGCAGGCTACAGCATAGGAGCACAAAAGGGCTATGTATATGTTCGAGCTGAATATCCTATTGCTGTTAAACGACTTCAAATAGCTGTTGATCAGGCAAAAGAATACGGTCTTTTAGGCGAAAACATATTTGGAACGGATTTTTCATTTGATATAGAAATAAGGCTTGGTGCAGGTGCCTTTGTTTGCGGTGAGGAAACTGCCCTTATGACATCTATTGAGGGCCACAGAGGTGAGCCTCGTCCTCGTCCGCCTTTCCCTGCCGTAAAGGGTCTTTTTGGCAAGCCTACAGTACTAAACAACGTAGAAACAAATGCCAATATAGCACAGATTATATTAAAGGGTGCAGAATGGTTCAGCAGTATAGGCACAGAAAAATCAAAGGGTACAAAGGTTTTTGCCCTTGGCGGAAAAATAACAAATGTAGGTCTTGTAGAAATACCTATGGGTACTACACTGCGTGAAATTGTAGAGGAAATAGGCGGAGGAATACCTAACGGCAAAAAATTTAAGGCAGCTCAGACGGGAGGACCTTCAGGAGGCTGTATACCTGCCTGTCACATTGACACTCCTATTGACTACGACAGCCTTATTGCCTTAGGCTCTATGATGGGTTCAGGCGGTCTTATTATTCTTGACGAAGATACCTGTATGGTAGATATTTCAAAATTTTATCTGGAATTTACCGTTGATGAGTCCTGTGGAAAATGTACACCTTGCCGAATAGGCACAAGACGACTTATGCAGTTCCTTGAAAAAATTACATCAGGCAAAGGCGAGCTTGAAGACCTTGACAAAATAGAAGAGCTTTCTATGCATATGAAAACATCTTCCCTTTGTGCTCTAGGTCAGTCAGCCTCAAACCCTGTTCTTTCCACAATAAAGTATTTTAGAGATGAATATCTTGCCCATATTGTGGATAAAACCTGTCCTGCGGGAGTCTGTAAATCACTTCTTTATTATGAAATTCAGCCAAAGCTTTGCAAGGGCTGTACAAAATGTGCTAAAAATTGTCCTGTCAATGCCATTAGCGGCGAGGTTAAAAAGCCTCATACTATTGACAAGAATATATGTATCAAATGCGGTCTTTGTGTAAAGAACTGTAAGTTTAATGCTATTATGACTAAATAAGGAGGTGCTTTTATGGATATGGTTAATTTAAAAATAAATAATATTCCCGTAACCGTGCCTGCTAATTATACTATTTTGCAGGCAGCAAAATCGATACATATTGAAATACCGTCACTTTGCTATTTAAAGGATATAAACTGCATAGGTGCCTGTAGAGTATGTGTAGTTGAGATCAAAGGAAGAAACGGTCTTGTTGCCTCCTGTGTATATCCTGTTGAAGAGGGTATGGAAGTACTTACAAATACTCCAAAGGTACGTGCTTCAAGAAAGACTACTATTGAGCTTATACTATCAAGTCATCACAAAAAATGCTTGTCCTGTGTAAGAGGCAATCATTGTGAGCTTCAAAAGCTGTCCTTTGACTATGGTGTTGATGAGGACAGATTTAAGGGTGATGACGCTTTATATCCTATTGACGATTTGTCACCTTATATTGTAAGGGACAACAGTAAATGTATACAGTGTATGCGCTGTGTTGCCGCCTGTAAAAATTTGCAGTCAGTTTCCGTAATAGGTCCTATTAAAAGAGGCTATGATGTTCACGTTGGATGTGCCTTTGAAAAGAGCCTTGCTGATTCTCCCTGTGTAGGCTGCGGTCAGTGTATAGTTGCCTGTCCTGTAGGTGCTTTAAGTGAAAAAAGTCAGATTGACGAGGTTTGGGCAGCAATTTCCAACCCTGAAAAACACGTTATTATGTTTACTGCTCCATCAATAAGAGCAACCTTAGGCGAATGCTTTAATATGCCTCCCGGAACAGACGTAGAGGGTAAAATGGTTGCCTCCATAAGACGTCTTGGTGTAAACAAAATATTTAATATGAATGTTACTGCTGACCTTACAATTATGGAAGAGGCTCACGAGCTTGTTGAAAGAATAAACGGCTTTGGAAAACTGCCTATGTTTACCTCCTGCTGTCCGGGCTGGGTAAAATTTGTTGAGCATTATTATCCTGAAATGATACCTAACATTTCTACCTGTAAGTCACCTCAGCAAATGTTTGGTGCTTTGCTTAAAAGCTATTATAGTCAGAAAACAGGCATTGACCCTAAAAACCTTTTTGTAGTAAGTGTTATACCATGTACTGCAAAGAAATTTGAAATAACCCGTAAGGAACAAAATGCAATGGGCTATCAGGATGTAGATGTTTCCCTTACAACAAGAGAGCTTGCCAAAATGATAAAGGGTGCAGGTATAGTTTTCAATGAAATAAATGACGAGAACTATGACAATCCTTTTGAATTTGCAAGCGGCGGCGGCGTTATTTTCGGTGCTACCGGAGGTGTAATGGAGGCAGCTTTAAGAACAGCGGCTCATATGCTTAACTCTGATATTAAGAAAACCGATTTTAAGGAAGTCAGAGGAAAGGACGCTATTAAAGAGGCAACATATACTATAGGCGGATTAAAAATAAATGTGGCTGTTGCATCGGGTCTTGCCAATGCAAGAAAGGTAATTGAAAGCATAAAGTCAGGAGAAAAGGATTATCAATTTGTGGAAATTATGGCATGTCCCGGCGGCTGTATAAACGGCGGAAAGTGCAGATCTTACTGAGGAATAATTTG
>CABVEG010000207.1 GCA_902497185.1 uncultured Eubacteriales bacterium
CCTGCCTTATAGCTTCTCTCCTCATCATCAGTTAAAGTTATTGTACTTAACTGAGAATATTTATTTGCACTTGCATTTACATTTTCTGCCTTTACAAGCAAGGGAGGAATAAACTTTACTCCCTCTTCATACTTAGCTATATTAGCTGTACAATCATACTTTTCCCAACCTGATGCAGTTAAACGGAGAGTTACATTTTCAAAACTGCTTTTGGCATTTGCAGACCTTTTAATAACAGGATTTACAAGCTTTATAGTTCCATCAGTTCCTGAATCAACTTTACTTGTAAAAGTAATGGTACATTTTTGCATATTATCCTTATTTACTTCTATTTTACACTTTCCATCAAACTTTTCACTACATTCGAGCATTGGAGCAGCTGCAAAGTTAAATGCCTGTCCCAGCTCAAGTTCAATTTTTGTATTTGCGTTATAGCCCTGAGTAGAGCTGTCCGTAATTATAATATTGCTAAGTTTACAACTGTTATCAACAGGAGTACTTGAATTTTCAGCCTTAACAGAAATTTCACCATCAGGCACTCTTGCAAACACAACACTGCAATTATCAATGCTTTCCGTACCAAAATCAACTATTGCCTTAATTTCACCCTTGCCAGTTACAGTGCCGGTCAAAGGAAGAGTTAATGTATACCCCTCATACTTCATAGATGAATTAAATTCATCAAAATATATTTGCAGTGTTTTATCATTAATTTTTCTATAATTTGCACCTTTACCTCTGTCGCAGCTCACACTACCGGTATCTCTATAATCGGTCCATTCCATACCATCAAGAGTAACACTTATTTTATCCCTGGTTGCAACAGAATCATCAGGCGTAACCTTTATTTTAAGTTTATTATAATATAGGCTTGATGATTTTTGATAAATCTTGTCCCCTGTAGTATGGTCTATAATTTTGCCGTCAAGGTATGCTTTGCTTATTTCACAAGTAGCAAAGCTAACAGTATTTTTACTTATATCATCATACCCGTAATCAACAGTTGCAGTAATGCTTTGCATAGCTCTTGTTATTTTACAGTTAAGAGGTATACTGAAGGAATAATTTTTCTTTAACATTTCCTCATCAGTTTTTATATTCATTTTTATTGTATCAGATGATACAAGTTCATAATTTACTTCTGAATTTATGTTGCCCTTTGATTCATAATTTTCCCACACAGCACCGTTTAAAGTAACAGAAATTTTGTCTGCAAGTATTTTCTGCTCATTAGGATTTAATGTTATTACCAATTTACTGCCCGTTAAAGATGTTCCAACAGATTGTTTTTTTTCAATTGTGCCGTCAAGTTTTGCATTAGCGGCATACACGGAACTTGTATAAATCATAAAACTTATAAATAACGTAAGCAAAAACAAAATTTTTTTCATTTTTTCTCTCCTTAAATACTCTATTGTAATTTTTTTACAACTTTTGCCGGATTGCCTGCAATAACACAATTATCTTCAAACTTACCGCTTACTACAGCTCCTGCACCTACAACACAACCATCTCCTATTTCAGTGCCCTTTAAAATAATTGAATTGCAGCCAATAAAACAATTCCTACCTATTATAATAGGCTTTACCCCTATTTTTTCTTTAATATCAGCATTTCTTGCCTCAATTTCAACAGGATGAAAATCGTTATCAAGTATTTTTACATTGCCGCCTATAAGAGTATTGTCGCCAATGGAAATAGATTTTCTTGCGTATATTGTTGCTCCTGAAATACCTACATTATTGCCAATGCTTATTTCTGCCTCAGAAGTTCTTGTAATTATAATCGTTCTTGAATACAAACCAATAAGATTAGACATAAAGCTGCTTTTAACAGTAACATTATCACCCAAAAAAAGTTTGCCTCCCCTTTTATTAAAAATAAAGGGGACGCCCTTAAGTAAAAGATTTTTACCATATTTAACTTTCATAAGCTTCATTATAATCTTAAACCAGTTGCTGTTCATTATTTTTTCCTCAACAATTTAGTATATTGCGGGCATATTTATCAACTGAAATCTCCTTTGTAAGATTTTCAGTAAGATATTTTCTGCCCCTTTTGCCCATATCTTCTATAGTAGAACTATCTGCATTAATAAACCACTTTATAAGTTTCTCAACGGAAGAATAGTTTCCCGGCTCACAGCATATACCGCAGCCTGTTTCATTAATAATAAGCTCGCATTCGGAATTTCTTTCCAAAACCCCAATTATAGGTCTGCCAACTGCCATTATTCCATAACACTTTGAAGGAACAGATACGCCTTTAATTCCTCTGGCATTTACACACCATTGAATATCTCCACTATTAAGGCTGTAAATCAAATCCTTTTTGTCCTGATACGGAATAAACACCACATTTTCCATACTGTTTATGTTTTTATATTCGATCAGTTTGTCATACAAACTACCACCGCCGACAAAAGCAAAAACAACATCTTTTCCATCCTTTGTCTTTGTTCCCTTAGGGAATTTTTTAATAACCTTTATTAAATTTTCAAGGTCATAATACAGACCAAAATTGCCTGAATACATTATTACAAACTTATCCTTAAGTCCATATTTATTTTTAAAATCTGCAACCCTTTCGTTGTCCCTTTTAAGTGGATAAATTGCTTTTTCATCTATCCAGTTATTAATAAATGTATGTTTTGGTATTTTTTTATTCTTAAAACGCATTTTTAGAGTTTCTACCATATCTCTGCCAACAACTATAACCTTATCTGCACGTTTACAGCTAAATTTATCGGCAATAAGCATAATTTTAAGCAAAATCTTATTTTTGCTGTAATTGACTGCTATAACCTGCTCAGGATTAAAATCCTGAATATTATAAATATATTTTGCTCTCTTTATCCACTTGCCCCATACACCTATTAAACCTCCCAATATTGGAGGCTGTGATATGGAAAACACATAATCCTGCTTACCAACCTTAAATGTAGCTGATATAGCACCGAAGAAATATGCCAATATATTTTTAACTCGGCTAAACTTATTAACCTTTGTAAATTCAGGCACCCTTATTCTTAAAACATTAACACCGTTAATTTTCTCTTTATAATATTTTTGCGTTTTATATCTGTCTTCAATTGTTCCTCCATAAGAAGGAACAACACATATAACCGTTACATCAAATCTATCCTTAATGCCCTCAGCAAGCTCTCTGAGAATTTGTCCAGTAGATGCCACATCAGGCACATAATAATGGGCATATATAAGAAGTTTCTTTTTATCTTCCATTACTTTCCTCCCCTCCGGCTACATTCTTACTGCCAGAACTTCAGCATCCCCCATAATACTTATAGGTTTTGTACCTGCAGGTGAAAAATAACTTTCTCCTGCCATAAAGTCCATTGTAACATCACCAACATTAATACTGCCACTTCCTGATATTACAATAATAACAGTAAATGATGACAACTGCCCCCATATAACAACTTTACCACTGCATAAATATCTTTCAACCGTAAAATATTTGCATTTGCATATACTTTCTCCATCTGAATCATTTTTAATTTCAGCTGGTAGCTGTAAATTTTCATCAGGCTTTAAAACATCAATAGCCTTTTTAATATGCAGTTTTCTTGTATTTCCAAATTTATCTATTCTGCCATAGTCATAAAGACGATAAGTAACATCAGAATTTTGTTGTATTTCACAAAGGAGTATTCCACTGCCTATAGCATGAACAGTACCTGTAGGTATAAAATAGGTTTCACCCTTTTTAACAGGTATTGCTTTCATTATTTCAGTCAGTGTATTATCAAGAGTTCTTCTTTTTATTTCCTCTTTAGAAAACTTACCATTAAATCCACAGTAAATACAGGCGCCTTCTTCAGCCTCTATTATATACCACATTTCATTTTTTCCATACTGATTTTCATTAACAAGAGCATAATCATCATCAGGATGAACCTGAACAGACAAATTTTCCCTTGCATCAATAAATTTAACAAGTATAGGAAATCT
>CABVEG010000208.1 GCA_902497185.1 uncultured Eubacteriales bacterium
TTTAAGTCGGCAAAGGTCTTGATTTCCTTACCGCCAACTTCACCAAGAGTCTTGATATATTCAGCATAAGTAGGAGCATCAATATTAAGAGCCTTGTCAGGTCTCCAAGCAGGATATACCTTAAATCTTGTTTCTTCAGCAGCAATCTTCTTGTGCCACTCTAAAGAATCAGCAGGGTCATCAGTTGTGTTAATAGCCTTAACATTTGACTTAGCAATAAGTTCTCTTACTCTGAAATCAGGCTTTGCAAGCATTTCATTAATCTTATCGTGAATTTCAACTGCATTATCCTTTGTTAATGGTTCGTAAATACCAAAGTATCTCTGTAATTCAAGATGAGTCCAGTGGTATAATGGATTACCGATAGCATACTGAATAGTTTCAGCCCACTTAACAAATTTGTTAAGTTTGTCTGCATCCTTGCCTGTAATTTCCTCTTCAGGTACACCTAAAGATCTCATAGCTCTCCACTTGTAGTGGTCGCCGCCAAGCCAAACATCTGAAATATCTTCAAAGTTCTTGTTTTCATAAATTTCCTGTGGATTAAGGTGACAATGGAAGTCATATATAGGCTGTGCCTTTGCATAGTCATGGAATAACTTCTGTGCAGTTTTAGTCTTTAATAAAAAGTTTTCATCAATAAAACCCATTTTTAATTCCTCCATAAATATATTTAATTATAAACAGGGGGATAAATCCGCCTCTGTTATTATTACAATGTTACGCCGTTTTTGAAAATAGCAATTTCTCTGTAGCCGTTAACCTCGTTCTTAGTCTTAATCTTATCTGATGCAACATCAAGAATATACTTAAAGAACTCTTCAGCATACTCGTCCATCTGCTTATCTTCAACAAGTCTGCCTGCATTCCAGTCAATCCAGTTGGACTTTTTGTTGGCTAAGGCTGAGTTTGTAGCAATCTTAACTGTAGGAACAGGAGAACCGACAGGTGTACCACGACCTGTAGAGAAAAGAATAATATGACAGCCTGATGCCATCATACCGCTTATGGCAACAATGTCATTACCGGGACCCTGTAATAAGCTAAGACCGTCAGCAGTAACCTTTTCACCATATTTAAGAACACCCATTACATTAGAAGTACCACCTTTTTGAGTACATCCAAGAGATTTATCCTCAAGGGTAGTGATACCGCCCTTTTTGTTGCCCGGTGATGGATTTTCACCAACAGGCTCACCGTGGCTTATGAAATATTCCTTAAAGTCATTAATGAGATGAACTGTTTTTTCAAAAAGCTCAGGTGTTTTGCATCTGTCCATAAGCATAGTTTCAGCGCCAAACATTTCAGGTACTTCAGAAAGAACAGTCTTACCGCCGTTAGCAACCATAATATCAGAGATTCTACCTATAAGAGGGTTAGCTGTAATACCTGACAAACCGTCAGAGCCGCCGCACTTAAGACCAATAACAAGCTTAGATACAGGACATTCCTCATGCTTAAACTGTTCAGCATATTCAACAAGACCACCAATAATAGTCATTGCATCTTCAATTTCATTATCAGATTCCTGAATCGTAAGGAATTTAACTCTTTCATCGTCGTAATCGCCGAGAACCTTTTTAAATTCATTTAAATTGTTGTTTTCGCAGCCTAAACTTAAAACAAGCACACCTGCTGCATTAGGATGTCTTACCATACCTGCTAAAAGTTTCTGAGTATTTTCGTGATCCTCACCGAGCTGAGAGCAGCCATAAGGATGAACAAAGTTATAAATACCGTCAACTCTGCCGCCAAATCTCTTGTTGGCTTCTGCAACGATAGCATTAGACACACCGTTTACACAGCCTACAGTGTTTACAATCCAAATTTCATTTCTGATACCAACTTCACCGTTCTTACGAACATAGCCCATAAAAGTATCTTTTCTTGTAACAGGAATATCCTTTAATTTAGGATTGTAGGTATACTCAAGAGTTGAGCTTAAGTTAGTCTTAATGTTATGAGTATGAACCCACTGACCGGCTTTTATTTCAGTAGTAGCATGACCGATAGGGTAGCCGTACTTAATAATGTTTTCCCCTTCATTAACGTCAACAAGGGCCATTTTATGGCCCCTGTCGATGTTTTCAACTGCCTTAACTCCGTAAATTTCTTCACCGGCAGCGATGTTGCGAAGGGCTACAACAACGTTATCATTATCATTTATTTTAATAGCATTGTTTGTATTCATATTATCCTCCGTAATTATATAATTATGCTAAAACCTTTTTAATTTCTGATACAACACCGTCATTAAGTATGTTATATAAGTGGTCAGCAACAACTTCAGGGAAGTTGCCTAATTCAGTGTTAAGGTCACTGCCAAGCCAGAAGTCCTTATTAGCACAAACCTTCTTAACAAGTTCAGAAACAGCTGCCTTATCAGCAGTATCAACGCCTGTCCAAGCATCTTTGTAAAATTCAAGAACAGATGGGCTGTCCTTAATTGGATATTCTTCGTCACCTCTGTGACCGATTAAAGCTCCATCTTTAATTTCTGTACCACGATAGAATGCAAGGTATGCAGCAAATGAGAATGTAAGAATCTTAGGAAGTTCATTCTTCTGTGCATAGTATTCCTGAATAGTGTGAAGTACACGAGCCTCAAACTTAGAAGTTGAGTTAAGAGAAATATCAAGAAGCTTATGGTCGATAAACGGATTCTTAAATCTGTCAAATACAGCATCGGCAAAGCTCTTTAAATCATCGTGAGTAAGCTCTTCACTTGTAATAGCAGGAATAATTTCATTGTTTAATGCATCTTCAAGATACTTGTAGAACATTTCATCATTCATTACATCACGAACGATGTCATAGCCTGAAAGGTAAGCGCCGAGAACTGAGCAGGTATGAGCACCGTTAAGTATTCTAACCTTACGCTTCTTATATGGCTTAACATCAGGAGTAAATATAACCTTAAGACCTGCCTTAGGGAATGGAAGTTCTTCTGCAAGCTCAGCAGGACCTTCAATAACCCAAGTATGGAAAATTTCTGATGTATCAATAGCATTATCCTCATAGCCAAACTGCTCGCATAAGTCCTTAGCTTCATTTCTTGGATAACCTGTAACGATTCTGTCAACAAGAGTACTTGTAAATACACAAGCTGTTTCGATCCAGTCAATAAATTCGTCACCAAGATTCCAATTCTTAGCATGCTGTAAAACATACTTCTTTAAAGTCTTGCCGTTGTCATCAATAAGCTCACAAGGAATGAAAACAAGACCCTTGCTCTTATCACCGTCAAATGCCTTAAATCTTACATATAAGAAGTTAGCTACCTTAGCAGGGAATGAATCCTGTGGTTCAGTAGTAATCATATCTTCTTCTTTCCATGAAATACCTGCTTCAGTAGTGTTTGATACTACAAATCTAAGTTCAGGATTCTTAGCACACTCATTGTATGTATCAAGGTCATTATAAGGGTTGATACATCTGTTTACGCAAGTGATAAGTCTTTTCTGAACAACTTTTTCGCCATCTTCACGACCTCTTGCAATAAGAGTGTAAAGACCTTCCTGCTCGTTAAGGATATTTCTTAAGAAATCGCCGCCCGGAATTGGCTGAACAAGAGTGATACCGCCGTCAAATAAGCCTTCCTCGTTAATCTTGTCAAACATATAGTCAACAAAGGCACGAAGGAAATTACCTTCACCAAACTGAATAACCTTTTCAGGCTTTCTTGTTGTACCGCCGATTTCAAGGTCATCATTAAATTTGAAACCGTTTGTTAAAAGTTGTCTGTTTAATTTTTCCATTGGATATACCTCCATTTATGATATTATTGTTTACCTAATACTATAATACTATAAAATTCACACAAAATCAATATAAATTTAGTTAAATTGTAATAAAAAAGAGGCAGTTTTCACAAAAGAAACTGCCTCTATAAATTTTTATTCGTTATTTTTGCGTTCAGTAGGTTTTCTTTGAACTTTTTTAGCAGGTGTTTTCCTTGTGGTTACGGG
>CABVEG010000209.1 GCA_902497185.1 uncultured Eubacteriales bacterium
AGTTACAAAAACCTCACCATGCTGATAAGGGCTCATAGTTCCGGGGTCAATATTGACATAAGGGTCAAATTTCTGAATTGTAACCTTATATCCTCTTGCCTTCAAAAGTCTGCCTAAAGAAGCAGCAGTAATTCCCTTACCCAAGCCGGAAACGACACCGCCTGTAACAAAAATGTATTTCATCATAGCACCTCGTAAATATATCTGTAAATTCTACAAAAACTTTCACAAACTTATATAAGTATACCTTAAAAAAGACTTTACGTCAATAGAAAGAAACAAAAGATTAATAATAAAAAAAGTTAAAAGAAAATTCTTAATTTATCCCAACAAGCTCATATATCCCATAGCAAGTATTCTGTCACTTTCCATCAATTCCGTATATATTTCATAATTCATTGCAGATACTGTAGGTCCGTCAAGTTTATAAGTTATATCAAGATTCAATTCTGCCTGATAACGACCAAGATTTCTTTCAACAGTATTGTTTTCATCAACTCTAAAACCTAAAAACTTTAATGCAGCAATTACATTTTCACTGTCAAGACTATCCTCTTCTGATACAAAAAGAATTTTATCAACAGTCACATCAGGGGTAATTCCCACACCATTTATTTTCTTGCCATAGCGTGATGAATATTCCATGGTTGTCATTTTAATAACACCTACATCGTCAAAAGACATTACACTCTGCATAACACCCTTGCCAAAGGTCTGTTCACCCACAATTTTAGCCGCACCGCTGTCCTGCATTGCAGACGCAACAATTTCAGCAGCAGAAGCAGTCATACCATCTACAAGTACAACACACTTTTCATAAGGCTTAGTTTTTAAGTCAGAGCTGTAAGTTGTAATATTGCCTCTTTTATCCCTTGCGGTAATAATTACACCATTAGGCACAATAAGTTTTGCAACATTAACCGCCTCCTCAACATAGCCCCCTGTATTTCCTCTTAAATCCAATATAAGCTTAGTCTTTCCGTCCTCTTTAAAATTGTTTAAAGCCTTTTGGAAATCCGTATAAGTATTTTCCGTAAATGTGGAAATCTTAATATATCCGGCAGAGGGGTCAGAAAACTTCTGATTTTTACTGTTAAATTCAGACATATTTGAAACATAGTTTACTGAATGAATTTCTACCCTTACAAGACTAATATTATAATCCCTTACACTATTTCCCCTTGCTATTTTCATTGAAATAGACTCAGCAATATCGGATGTAACGGAATTGAAATATTCCTCTTCACCTATTGCATAAGATTGCACACCTTTAATAGCCCTTATTTCATCACCTGCTCTTATACCGTCCTGATATGCTCTTGAACCTCTTGGAATTTCAGAAATAATAGGATAACCTCCCCCTGAAAAATCACACTCAAATTCAGGCGCATACCATACAGTTTTTTCAGATGCCTTAACAAGCTCATACTCATCAGGTGTTAAATAATCACTGTATTGATCAAGCTCGCCTACAACAGCCCTTATGGCAGCATGCATAAGCCTGTCCGTATCCACTTCACTGCCTACATAATTTTCCTTAATATATTTTATTATTTCTCCAAAATATGCCCCCGCAGTATCTGCCTGCTCATTTACAGGCAAATTGTTAATATTTTCATCATCATCTGCCCATACAAAATTTACAGAAAGAAGTACTGCAAGAAATACTGAAATTACTTTATTCAAACACTCACCCTCTTCTAATCAGTACAGGGAAGCTATCCCTTTATAGATCAGCCCTTTAAAACCTGTCTGTTCTTTATTATATAGTCTGCCGCTGATATTATTGCAAGGGCAAGGCTTAAATAAATAAGCACATAGCTTAAAACCGTAAACACAGGATTGTCAATATTAATAATAAGTACAATAAGCATTATCATTTGACATATGGTTTTAAGTTTTCCCCAAAAGCCTGCGGCTATAACAATATTCTGTTCAACTGCAAGAGTTCTGAACCCCGTAATAATAAATTCTCTTGCAATAATTACAATTACTACAACGCTTGGTAATGAAACAACAGCATCTTTAATACCAATAAGAGCAATCATAGCAGAACACACAAGGAGCTTATCTGCCAAAGGGTCCATAAACTTGCCAAAATTAGTTACTAAATTATATTTTCTTGCAATATAACCGTCAAGACAGTCAGTAAAAGAGGCAATACAGAAAATTGCAGCAGCAATATACCTGCCTGTCATTCCAAAATCTCCTAACAGAAAAAGGAGAAAGAAAGGTATCATTATTATTCTCAATATAGTAAGCTTGTTTGGTAAATTCATATTTAATCAATCCTTTCGCCTATTAAGTCATAATCTCCTGCCTCTGTAATTTTTATATTATAAAAATCACCTGCAAGAAGTTCTTCATCAGATTTAAAGAAAACAAATCCATCTATTTCATAGCAATCACGATAGCTTCTGCCACAATAAACATTATCTTCCTCACCCTCTATTTTACCTTCTACAATTACTTCAAGGGTTTTACCAACATATTTTTCACACACAGAGGCAGAAATTCCTCTTTGCAGCTGCAAAATATAGTCCTTTCTCTCTGCCTTTACTTCTTCCTCAATCTGGTTGTCCATTCTTGCGGCAGGAGTTCCATCCTCGGCAGAATAAGTAAACACACCAAGTCTGTCAAACTTAATATCACTTATAAAGTCACACTGTGCCTTAAACTCCTCCTCACTTTCTGAGGGGAAGCCCGTAATAAGAGTAGTTCTTATACACATATCGGGCATTTTTTCTCTCATTTTTGATATAGTCTGTTTTAATCCCTCTTTTGTACTTCTTCTGCCCATTAATTTAAGTATTCTGTCCTCACTGTGCTGAATAGGCATATCCATATAATGCAAAACCTTAGGATTATTTGCCATTTCATCAATTAGCTCATCAGTAACATTTTCAGGATAGCAGTAAAGTATTCTAAGCCACTTAATATCCTCAATTTCACTTAACTTTCTTAAAAGCTCAGGCAAAGCCTTTCTGCCATATAAATCCTGTCCGTATAAGGAGGTATCCTGAGCAATAAGTATAAGCTCCCTAACTCCCTTTTCTCCAAGAATTTTAGCCTCCTTAACTAGAGATTCCATAGTTCTTGAACGGTAATGTCCTCTTAATGAGGGTATTGTACAGTAAGTACAGTGATTGTCACAGCCCTCTGCTATTTTTAAGTAACTGAACCCTCCTGTTGTAGTAATAATTCGTTTATAACTGTTGTCGGGATTTAAAAGATGCTCCTTATCAGTTATAAGTTTAACCTGCTTTTCACCCTCCAGAAGTTTTTTTATTACAACACCTATGTTTTCAAAATCTCCTGTACCCACAACAGCATCTACCTCAGGCAAGGATTCAAAAATCTCGTCTTTGTATCTTTGCGCCATACAGCCTGTTACAATAAGAGCCTTACAGTTACCCTCCTTTTTGTAGTCAGCCATTTCAAGCACCTTATCAATAGCTTCTTGATTGGCATCCATAATAAAGCCACAGCTATTTATAATTATAATGTCTGCCTCACTGTCATCATAGGTTATTGTATAGCCCTCCTCATCAATAAGACCCAACATAATCTCACTGTCTATTAAATTTTTGTCACAACCAAGTGACACAAAGCTTATTTTAGCATTCATAACTTTTCTCCCACAAATAATAACATATTCATAAATACAGTATAACACTAATGGGGGTAGATTTACAATTCAAATTTAATATTATTTGATTAAAATTTCTTTAAGAGTAATAATTTTTTAAGAAAAAAAGGGACTGAGTGCAAATTAGTTTTTTTAGACTAATTTGCGCTCAGCCTCATTTTGTTTTAAGATGAGCTTTTAGGTATATATCCTGCAATTCTTCCTGCAAAATCTCCAAAGTTCTGCGGCAGTGTCAGATATGAAA
>CABVEG010000210.1 GCA_902497185.1 uncultured Eubacteriales bacterium
TTTACGGCAGTGGTGAAAAAAAGCCTGTAGATAATATTTCACTTTCATATATTGCTGATACTAAAGGCTTTGGTCTTAGCTGGATTGTGGAAATTGAGGGCAAAAATTACATTGTGGGTATTGAAGGGTAGGTGCTTTTATGGAATGGACAAGAGCTAAAAAATACACCATTATAATACTTCTTCTTTTAAATGTAATTCTTTTTGGGCTGAATATGTATCAAAAATTTGAAACAAGGCTTTCAAGCAGCAGAATAAATGGAGTTACCACTGTTTTGGAGAATAAGGGCATTACCATTGCGTCAACTCTTCCAAGAAATTATAAGCCAATGGCAGATATGTCGGTTTCAGAGATTACCTTTGACTACATTAAGCTTCAAAAAATATTTATGGCAGGTCAGTCGGATGTGAAAAGAACTGATGAATACAACAGTGTTGTATTTATGTCCGATACATCAAGAGTTGCAATAAAGGGAAGCTCTATTAATTATACATCTGAAAATTCTGTTGAATTAAATGATGAAGCTTCAGCCAAAGCCTATGCAAAAAATTTGATAGACAATGTAAATAAGTATTTTGGTAACTACAGCTTTCATTCAATTTATAAAATTGAAGGAGGCTACAGCATTAAATATTATGAAAAGGTAAATAATCACAATATTTTCAGTAATTTTGCTTATTTTACCATTAAGGGCAAAAATGTTTCGCTTGCTATGAACTATCTAAAGGCAGGCAGTGAATTAAGCGGTAAGAATAATATTTATGGAGCGGATGAGGCTCTGTATTCAGCAGCGGACCTTATAGCAGAGGAAATTAAAGACCCAAGAATAACAAAGGTTGAGCTTGGATATTATGCAATTAATTTAAATGGCGGCAGTGATGTGGTTGCCGTGCCTTTCTATCTTATTATTGCAAATAACAAGGAGTATTATGTTAATGCATATACCGGGGAAAGTTTTTAATGTTTGCTGACCTTTTTCGCTAAAATTTTTAAAAAATCTTGACAACAACAGGCTTTGCTGATAATATAAAAAGGTTGAAATGTAAGAGCTTTTTTAAGTATTTACATTTTAGCCTTATTTTTATGTTGAAAAATTTGTAGAATTAATATATACTTATAATAATAAGTATGAGTATTTTGGAAGATATATATATTTGAGTAACTGAAAAAAATTTTTGTTGTACCAGAGAGGTGTGTGCTTTTATGGAGCATTTATTAATTAAGGGCAAAAATCCCCTTAATGGCGATGTTGTGATAAGCGGTGCTAAAAATGCGGTTGTTGCCATTATACCTGCTGCAATTATTGCCAATGGAGTTTGTATTATTGACAATTTGCCTGCCATTGAGGATGTCAAGTGTTTACAGGATACTTTAACTAAGCTTGGTGCGGTTTGTGAGCTTATTGATGAAACTACCCTTATGGTGGATTCCTCAAATCTTAATAACTTTAATGCCACTTTTGATTCTGTCAGAAGAATAAGGGCTTCCTATTATTTAATGGGTGCTCTCCTTGCCAGATTTAAGGAGGCTAAAGTTGCCTTGCCGGGAGGCTGTAATTTCGGCACAAGACCTATTGACCTGCACTTAAAGGCATTTAGGGCATTAGGAGCAACTATTGACGAGGATTATGACAACGGTATTATTTGCCTTAAGGCAGATAGGCTTGTAGGCACTAATATTTTCCTTGATACGGTTTCTGTAGGAGCTACTATTAATACTATGCTTGCGGCAACTCTTGCCGAAGGTGTCACTACTATTGAAAATGCAGCTAAAGAGCCTCATATTGTAGATACGGCAAACTTCCTTAATATGCTTGGTGCTAAGGTTAAGGGTGCAGGTACTGACGTTATTAAAATTACGGGTGTTGAAAGTCTTCACGGCGGCGAATATATGATTATTCCTGATCAGATTGAGGCAGGTACATATATGATTGCGGCGGCTGCCTGCGGAGGTCACGTTTCAGTTAAAAATATTATACCTAAGCATATGGACAGCCTTTCCGCAAAACTTAAAGAAATGGGCTGTCAGGTTGTTGAAGGTGATGACTTTATTGATGTTATATCTGATGGTAAATTAAATGCCACAAGAGTAAAGACTATGGCATATCCGGGATTCCCTACAGATCTACAGCCTCAGATGGTTGCAGGACTTTCAAAGGCAGAGGGTATAAGTATTCTTACTGAAACAGTGTGGGAAAACAGATTTCAGTATATTGAGCAGCTTAGAAAATTTGGCTGTGATATAAGTGTTGATGGCAGAGTTGCTACCATTCACGGTGTAAAGCAGCTTCATGGTGCCGATGTTATGGCAACTGATTTAAGAGCGGGAGCAGCTATGGTTATTGCAGGGCTTGCGTCTAACGGCATTACTAAAATAGGAAATGTCCGCTTTATAGACAGAGGATATGAAAAGATCGAATATAAGCTTAAAAGCCTAGGGGCAGATATTAAGAGGGTTAAGGAATAATGAAGCTTAAATTTGCAACTATTGCCTCAAGTTCATCGGGAAATTGCGTCTATGTAGGTACAGAATATACAAATATACTCATTGACGCAGGACTTAGTGGTAAAAAAATTGAAGAAGGACTTAGGGAGCTTGAGCTTACGGGAAATGATATAGATGCTGTGTTTGTGACCCATGAGCATATTGACCATGTTGATGGTATCGGGGTTCTTTCAAGAAGGTATAATATACCTATATATGCAACTGAGGGAACTTGGGCAAATATGCCCTCAAAGGTTAAGGCTGAAACTATACGTCCTGATTTTAAAAGGTGCGTATATGCTGATGAAAACACTGTTTTCAACGACCTTCTTATAAAGCCTTTTGAAATTCCTCATGATGCGGCAGAGCCTGTGGGATACAGCATTATGACCGATAAGGATAAAATAACCATAGCAACTGATATTGGACATATTTCAGATGTAATTAAGGAAAATGTAAAAGGCTCATCACTGCTTTTGCTTGAAAGTAATCACGATGTGGATATGCTTAAAAACGGTTCCTATGCATATAACTTAAAGCAGAGGATTTTAAGCGATTACGGTCATTTAAGCAATATAAATGCAGGCAAATTTTTAAGTGATTTTGCTGACAGCAGACTTAAATATGTTTTTCTGGGTCATTTAAGCAAGGAAAATAATACTCCAAGGGTTGCCTTTGATACCGTAAAAGATATTGTTACCGACAGCGGCATTGAGCTGGGAGGCGACTTTGATATGTGGGTTGCTGCTCCTTACGGTGTTAAGAGAAGGATTGAGCTTTAATGAAAATAACAGTTGCCTGTGTAGGCAAAATTAAGGAAAAATATTTTACCGATGCCATAAATGAATATTCAAAAAGACTTTCAAGATATGTTACACTTGAGATTTGTCAGGTGGCTGACGAAAAAGCTCCTGAAAATATGAGTGAGGCACAGGCATTTCAGGTTAAGGAAACAGAAGGTGAAAGGCTTTTAAAGGTAATTAAAGACAGCTTTGTTGTTGCTCTTGCCATTGAGGGTAAAAAAATGACAAGTGAAGGCTTTGCGGCTTTTATTTCAGATAATATGGTAAAAGGCATAAGTCATATTACCTTTGTTATAGGCGGTTCCTTGGGGCTTAGCAATAAGGTACTTGAAAGAGCCAATTTTAAACTTAGCTTTTCTGATATGACATTTCCTCATCAGCTTATGAGGGTTGTGCTTTTGGAACAAATATACAGAGGATACAGAATAATGAAAAATGAGCCCTATCATAAATGATGGGGTTTTATTTTTGGGGGTTGGTGTTGTGATAAAATTAAAGTTTACTGCGTGTCGATAAAGTCGACACGCTTGCAAGAAATGCTTGCATTTCTTGCAGTATGCTAAGGTGGGGACCAGCCGTGTAGTTTGCGTTCTTGCT
>CABVEG010000211.1 GCA_902497185.1 uncultured Eubacteriales bacterium
TCAAGTAAAGACATATTTGGTCTACCTGTGGTGTGGTAGGCTATAGCATCAAGAATTTCATTGTCCTTTATGCCATACTCCTCCTGGGCTATTTTAGCGCCTAAAAAGCTGTGTGTAAGGTCGGGCTGATTTTTTAATATATCATCAAGAATTAGACCGTATTTTTCGCAGAGCAAAAGTTTTTCTTCGTCAGTAAAGCACTTTGCGCAGTCGTGTAAAAGTCCTGCAATATATGCCTTGTCTGAATTTTCTCCATATCTTTTGGCAAGCTGAAGTGATTCCTGTGCCACTCCCTGAGTGTGCTTGTATCTCTTTGGAGTAAGTACGGAATGAAGCTTTGCATTTATGGCATCAATTTCAGGTGATGAAATATTATCGGCGCTGTATAAGCCGAATTTTAATATATATTCTTCCACTGATGCAGGAAGTAAATACTTAATTGTTTGCCCTGCAAGAACTCTGTGTCTTATATCTGTAGATGATATTGAAAGGGCAGGAATTTCAAGAAATGTTATTTTGCCCTTGTAATTATCCTTAAGATTATTTACTGTTTCCTGAAGCTCATCCTTGTTATACCCGGGTCTTGTTACTGCAACAAATTCACACATTGAAAGGAGTTTTTCCGGATTTTTCCATTTAAGTATTTCATTAATGGCATCGGCACCTGTTATAAAATAAATTTTACAGTCCGAGCTTAATTTTTGCTTTAATTCTCTTATTGTGTCAATAGTATAGGTTAAACCTGCTCTGTCAATTTCAATTCTTGAAACCTCGAAATGAGGATTTGTAACTGTTGCAAGAACTGTCATAAGATACCTGTGTTCATTAAACATAGGATTAAAGTTTTTGTGAGGCGGGTTGCCTGTGGGAATAAAAAGAACTCTTTCTATGCCAAGCTGCTGTCTTACAGCCTCCGCCGCTACAAGATGCCCGTTGTGTATCGGGTTAAATGTACCGCCCATTATAGCTATTTTTTTGTATCTCTTATAATCTGTTGTTTGGTTCATAAATAAAATCTCCAAAGATAATCCTTTGCTTCTTCAGCATAGTCAATGCCTATTCTTTTGCCCTGTTTAATATTGGTTATATTCGGACCTTCAGTAATATAAAGGTTGTTTCCCAAGAGATTTTCACCGTTAAGCTCTCTTGTTATACCATATGCCATACAAAGTTTACCGGGACCATTACTGAAATTTTTAAGCTGATACTTTGTAAGTTCATTTAAATCTCGTTTGTATCTTAGTCTTGACATATATTCCATATCCTCAACAGGTTCAATTCCTCTTATAAGGACAGCAGACGGCTCCCCCTCTTTATCAGTAACCACATTAAAGCAGTGATACATACCATATGTAAAATAAACATAGGCAACACCACCTGCCTTAAACATTGTGGATGTTCTGGGAGTAAGGTTGTAATTATAAGCGTGACAGGCTTTATCCGTTGCTTTGTAGGCTTCAGTTTCAGTAATCATAGCCTTTAATTTATGACCGTTAATTTCTCTTATCAGATATTTGCCTATTAAATCTTTTGCAACATAAAGAGCATCACGTCTGTAAAAATCATAATCAAGCTTCGTCATATATTTTTTGTAAAAATTCGCAGTCACTGTGGTATCTGCCTTCACTTGAGTTTTCAATAAGCATAGTAATATGAGGCTTTGAAGCCTTTAATTCCTTTAATAGAGGTACATAGTTAAATAAACCGTCACCAACCTGCTCAAAGGCAACATCACCGTTTTCATCAAGCTTAAAGTCCTTTATATGCATAACGGAAATTCTATCACCATAATACCTGAATGCCTTTGCAATAACTTCCTCCTGATCCTTGTAGTTATTTCTGTCAAGGAGATTAACAGGGTCAAGTATTACCTCTACATTAGGAGAGTTAATATCATCAAGAAATCTTTGCATCATTTCAGGAGAATAAATTGTGTGAGTAGCAACTCCTTCAACACCTACAATTACACCGAGCTTTTCGGCAGCGGCAACAATTTCTTTCATTGATTTTAAAAGCCTTTGGTAACAGGTTTCAGTATAAGTGCCGGGAACTATTTTAAAGTTTTCGTCAAGTCTGCCGGTTTCAGTACCTACCATATCAGCGCCAATAGCTCTGGCATATTTCAAATGCTCGATAAATCTTGCAACTTCAGCCTGTCTTTTTGCCTCGTTTGGATTAGTAGGATTAATATAGCAGCCTAAAACGGCAACGTGAATATCATTATCGGCAAGTTTTTTGCCTATAAAATGACCTAAACCGGGATTATAGTGACCTGTTGTGAAGTCAATGTCAATAATGGATTTTTTAAATGCTAACTGAATATTTTTTATTTTATTCTCCGTAAGTTTGTCAATAAGCTGGTCAAATGTCTGTTTTCCGCCTAAATCATGAGCTCTCATACCAAATGCCATATTTTTCACCTCGTAAATTAATAAATTATTAATGAGCCATATTGCCCATTAAGTCACATATAATAATTATAACAAAAATAAATAAAAAAAGCAACTAAAACTAGCTGCTTTCATAAACTGTTTAAATTTAAATTTTATTCAACTCTGTTGCTTGTTGTGTTATCTTCCTTGGAATTGTCATCCTTGGCTGCTGCCTTGGCTGATGAACGTTTAATAGAATTTAAAAGCTTTTTGCCTTCTTCAGAGTTTGAATTTATGTATACAAGTTCTGATGGATAAACCATATTAAGCTTTTCTCTTGCAACTTTTTCTACAAATTCAGGACTGTCCTGATTTTCATACTGCTTTGTAAGGGCTGCACTTTCTGCCTTAGCCTCTGCAATTTGCACTTCTATCTCCTGTTTTGCTGTGTCAAGTTGAAGATGTACAAGATACTGATAGCACAAAGCAACAACAAAGATACAAATTGTAATTATCATTAATATAGCCCAGAAAATATGAAATTTTGAACGTTTTTTCCTTGCTGCTGTTGTCAATTTATTCACTCCCACTAACTGCATTCCCTTTTCTTTCAGACTAATTTTCTCACATTTTACATATTTTTTCAAGTGTTTTTTTAAATAAACCGATAATACATGTAAAATTTTAAGAATCGGATATAAAACCAGTCTGAAAGGGGTAAGGGTTATGGTGAATATTAACAATAAAAATTTCTTTACAATGTGAAAAAGAGGGTACATTAGCCTGTCCATAAAGGGTTTTATGGCTGTATAGTAAAATATCATACCAAGCATTGCTCCTAAAATGGCAAAGGGACGTACCTCTCCGCTGTTAAGTTTCAGCATAATTAAAAACAGTGTTAAAGCAAATGACAGCCAGTATATAATGTCAATAAAGCCCTTTAGTATTTTATTAAGCCTTATGGTTTTACCCAATACATATAATATGTGATAAATAAGGGCAAACAATAGTCCCAGCGCTATTGTCATTAAAAAAAGTCTGCACTGATATGTAAATGACAGTATCATTTAAACAGTCTGCCCCACATACCGCCTTTTGACTCTCTTTCGTTGTCATAGGCAAGGCTTGACACGTTGCCGTCGGCAATAAGAATACCCTTTTCAAGATTAAGGCTTAATATGTGGAGATTATCTCCTCGGATAATAAGTATTCCTTTTTCTGTCTGGGCAACTATTGTTTCTTCATCAAAGCTTAGTATATCCGTTATTCCTGCTGCTTCCAGCTTTTCTCTGTTGTCAAGATGAATGGTATGTCTGCTGTTTTCCATAATAAGCTCCCATATATTTTATAAAAAAATATATGCAAAATTAAAGAACTTTATACATTTCCTGAGCATTTTCCTTACGGATAACTTCCTGAACGGACAATACTTCATATTTTGATGTGTTTGTACCGAATGTAATTTCAATT
>CABVEG010000212.1 GCA_902497185.1 uncultured Eubacteriales bacterium
TTTTTCTGCCAAATATTTATTTTTTGCTATCTGCTGTTTACTTCTTTCCATAAAAGCCCTCTCCTTTTCTGGTATCAGAAAAATTGCACAAACATTTTGTTTTCTGGTATCAGTTTTTTTGTGCATATCATCAGTTGATTTCTGATACCAGATATGTTATTATATTTATATAATATATTAAATGATAAGTTGTTGCTAAATAATAATTATATCAACTTATACAAAATATTTCAATATTTAACACAAAATTAGGTGAAATAAATGAAAGCAGCAAAACCACTAAAATCTATTAAAGATATAAACAAGCTCAAAAATTATTTCTTAAAAAAGAAAGAATACAGAAATTATCTCCTTGTTATAATTTGCCTCAATACTGCTCTCAGAATAAGCGATGTATTAAGTCTGTGCTGGAATGATATATATGACTTTAAAAACAATAAAATAAAAAGCCATATAAAAATAAACGAACAAAAAACAGGAAAATTACAAACCATATACATCAACAAAAATATAGAAAATGCAGTTAACCTTTATATCAGTAATACAGATATAAACAGTAATTACATATTTAAAGGTAAAAAGGATAAAGCAATCACAAGAATACAGGTCAACAGAATATTAAATAAAGTTTGCCAAAATACGGGTATTCCTCATATCAGCTGTCATTCCTTAAGAAAAACTTTCGGCTATCAGGCATGGAAAATGGGTATTCAGCCAGCTATACTTATGAATATATACAACCACAGCAGTTTTGAAATTACAAAAAGATATTTATGCATTTCTCAAGACGATAAAGACTTGGTATACAAAAAAATAAATTTATAATATAACATAAAGGCGGAGGCTGAACCTCCGCCAAAACATTTTATCTGTCTAACAACTTTACTACTCTGTCAACCACATTGTCAACAGTAAATCCATAATGCTTGAACAATACTGAATATGGTGCTGACTTACCAAACTCAGTCATACCTATAATTTCTCCATCCAAACCAATATATCTGTACCATGACATATCAAAGGAAGCCTCAACAACTATTCTCTTTCCTACATTCTTAGGAAGTACGGAATTTTTATATTCTTCAGACTGCTTTTCAAATACTTCAACACAAGGCATACTTACAACCTGTGCTGAAATTCCCTTTTCCTTTAATATATCGTAAGCATCATATACAAGACCAACCTCAGAGCCTGTTGCAATAAGAATAATATCAGGTGTTTCCTTAAAGGATTCTCTTATTACATAACCGCCCTTTAAAGCATTTCTGCCGTCAATACCAATATTTTTAGTAGTCTGTCTTGTAAATACAAGAGCTGACGGAGTTGACTTTTCTGTTGCAGCACTATACCATGCAGCAGCAGACTCATTTATATCACAAGGTCGCCATACATTAAAGTTAGGAGTACTTCTGTAAGCTGACAACTGTTCAACAGGCTGATGTGTAGGACCGTCCTCACCAACACCGATACTGTCATGGGTAAGAATACTTATAACAGGTAAGCCTGAAATAGCTGACACTCTTAACGCAGGCTTCATATAATCACTAAAAACAAAGAAACTTGCTATATAAGGTCTTACCCCACCATGATAATACATACCGTTTGCAATAGCTGCCATAGCAAGCTCTCTTATACCAAAATGCATATTTGAGCCAAGTCTGTTGTCCTTTGTAAAAAACTCTCTGTCCTTCATTTCAGACTTATTAGATGGTGAAAGGTCTGCCGAACCGCCGAAAAGATTAGGCATTTTCTTTGAAAGCATATTTAAAATCTTTTCAGAGCAGGCTCTTGTAGCCATATCTCCTTCATTTAACCAATAGCTGTCATCATTAATTAATTCAGATACAAAGTCATCAGCAAGCCATGCTTCATATTCCTTGGCAAGCTCAGGATACTTTTCCTTATATTCAGCATAAAGTTTATCCCACTTTTCACCTTCATTTTTAAGGTTATTCTTAATTTCTTCCATATTAGCCTTAACTTCGTCAGGAACAAAGAAATCCTCATCATAATTCCAGCCAAGATTTGCCTTTGTAGCCTTAACTTCGTCAGCACCTAAAGGTGCACCATGAGATGAATTGCTGCCTGCCTTATTAGGTGAGCCATGACCTATAATAGTTTTAATTTCAATAAGTGAAGGCTTATCAGTTACCGCCTTAGCCTCCTCTATGGCGTTACCGATGGCATCAATATCAGTACCATCCTCAACATAAAGAGTATGCCAGTTAAGAGCCTCAAATCTTGCCCTTACATCTTCGGTAAATGTTAAATCCGTATTACCCTCAATAGTAATATTATTTGAATCATATAATACAATAAGTTTTCCTAATCCAAGTGTACCTGCAAGAGAAGCTGCCTCGTAAGAAATACCTTCCATCATACAGCCGTCACCGCAAAGAGCATAGGAATAGTGGTCAACAATATTATAATCCTCCGTGTTAAATTTAGCTGCAAGATGAGCTTCTGCCATAGCCATACCAACAGCATTTGCAAATCCCTGTCCCAATGGACCTGTACTTGCATCAACACCAACAGTATGATTAAATTCCGGATGACCCGGTGTATTGGAGCCAAACTGGCGGAAATTCTTAATATCATCAATAGTTAAACCGTATCCAAAAAGATGGAGCAATGAATACAAAAGCATTGAACCGTGACCTGCTGATAAAACAAATCTGTCCCTGTCAGCCCAATTGGGATTAAAAGGATTATGCTTTAAATGCTTTGACCACAGTTCATAAGCCATGGGTGCTGCACCCATAGTAATTCCGGGATGACCTGACTTTGCTTTTTCAATAGCCTCAGCACTAAGTATTCTCATACAGTTTATTGTTAATAATTCTTGAGAATTCATTTTTTAAACCTCCGAAATACAATTATTTCCAAAATTTATACTTTTTTTGCATAAAATCGCATTATTGATAGTATACACCAATTTTTTTGTCATTACAAGCCTAAAAATATTTTTTTTACATTTATTTTAAATATCCCTTTATTTTTAGCTTAATTTGTGGTATTATTAGCTTAAATAAAACATACTTATTTTAAGGGGGTGCTTTTATGTATGTACATGAAAGAATGACAAGAAGACCAACAGTTGTTCTTCCCGATTATTCAGTAGCAAAGGCTTATCAGCTTATGAAAGAAGGCAGATTTTCACAGTTGCCTGTAGTAGACGGCGATAACAAACTTATAGGTCTTGTTACGGAAAAACTTCTTGCCGAGGTTAATCCGTCAAGCGCTACATCTTTAAGCGTATATGAAATAAACTACTTATTAAGCAAAACTAAGGTTAAGGATATAATGAAGACGGGTATCTTCAAAATTGATAAGGATGCCCTTCTTGAAGATGCTGCCCTTGTAATGAAGGAAAACAGAATAAGCTCACTTCCTGTTACTGACGGTGAATACCTTGTCGGCATTATTACAAGAACTGATATATTTAGAGCATTTATTGATATTATGGGGGTTAAGGCTGAGGGTACAAGAATTGCTATATCCACTGCCGACAGAACCGGTGTTTTTGCAGAGGTTACAAAGGTATTTGCCTCCTATGGCATTGACATTAGAAATATAAGTAATATTAATGAAAACGGCAGACTTGAAATGGTTGTTAAAGTTCGTTCTCACGATGTTTCAAAGGCTGTTGATGATATTAAAGCCATGGGATATGAAATTAAATCTGTAAAAGACGTAAGATAGTATTAATCATAAAAGAGCTGCCTGAATTTGCAGCTCTCTGCGTGTCGATAAAATCGACACGCTTGCAAGAAATGCTTGCATTTCTTGCAGT
>CABVEG010000213.1 GCA_902497185.1 uncultured Eubacteriales bacterium
CTTAGCTTTCTGCCCAAAATGCATCTGCATTTTGGGCAATTAAACACTAATTTATATATCTACAAAAATTTTTTCAATAATTACTAAAAAAAACTTGACAAACCACCGCTTTAACTGTATTATAATTGATAGACAGATAAAACAGGGGTAGGAGGTGATATTATGGAACTTAATTATGGTGATCACAGACCAATATATGAGCAGATTAAAGAAAAAACAAAAGAGTATATAGTAAGCGGCGCAATGAAGGAACATGAAAGACTGCCATCTGTAAGAGAGGTTGCTGCTCAGCTTGCAATAAATCCCAACACTATTCAGAGAGCCTATAAAGAGCTTGAAATGGAAGGATATATTTATTCTCAAAAAGCTAAGGGGTATTTTGTTGCTCCTATGAGAAAAAGTGTTCAGGCTGTTAAAAAAGAAGAGGGCTTTGAACAGCTTGAGCTTGTGTTAAAGGAGTTAAAATATTTGGGAACGGAAAAGGAAGAAATAGAAAAAATTGTGAACGAAATATATTAGGAGGAGAATATATATGATTAAAGCGGAAAATGTGACTAAAAGCTTTGACGGCTTTAAGGCGCTTGATGATTTAACCCTAAACGTCAGAAAAGGTTCCGTATACGGTTTAATCGGACCTAACGGTGCAGGCAAAACCACATTTATAAAAAATCTTATGGGTATTTACAAACAGGATAGTGGAAGTATTAGGGTTGACGGTGAAAACGTTTATGAAAACTGCAATATAAAGCAGAGGGTTGTGTACATAAGTGATGATTTGTTTTTCTTTACAACCTATTCAATAATTGAGATGGCTAAGTTTTATGCAGGCATTTATAAAAACTGGGACTGGGAAATGTTTGAAAAACTAAAGTCTGTGTTTAAAATTGATATAAAAAGACGATGCCGCAGACTTTCAAAGGGTATGCAAAAGCAGGTTGCATTCTGGCTTGGTATATGTGCCAGACCCGACTTAATGGTTCTTGATGAGCCTGTTGACGGACTTGACCCTGTAATGAGAAGAAATACATGGGCAATTCTTTTACAGGAGGTGGCAGAAAGAGAAATGACAGTTCTTGTTTCAAGCCACAATTTAAGAGAGCTTGAAGATGTTTGTGACGAGGTCGGTATTATGTTCAACGGAAAAATAGTTCTTGAAAAAGCTCTTGATGATGTAAAAGGCGAAATTCATAAACTTCAAATTGCTTTTGACGGTGATATGCCCAATAATTTTAAGGAGAGTTTAAATATATTGCATAGCAGCAAATTTGGCAGTGTTGATACTTATATTGTGAGAGGCAATACAGAGGAAATAAAGAATATATGTCAAAAATTTTCACCGTTGATTTGTGATATTCTGCCTCTTACACTTGAGGAAATTTTTATTTATGAGCTAGGGGGTATGGGCTATGAATTTGAAAACATCCTTATTTGATAAAAGCATTGTAAAGTCCGATTTTAAAAGATATTGGTGGGTAATGGCAGTTTTTATGCTAATGCTGGCACTTTTTGTGCTGCCTGATGCAGTTAAGAACACTGCTTATCCAAAGTCATTTGCAGATTGTTTTTTCTTGAAAACTGACAGAGGTGTTCTTTCCTTTATATTTGCCTTTGCCTTTGGAGGAATGCTTTTTTCTTATTTACATAGAGGTAATTCGGCATCTTGCCTTCACGGATTGCCAATTAAAAGGGGAACTCAGTATAATTCTCATATTTTGTCAGGAGTTATACTGCTTATTGTACCAATTATAATTTCAAGTATAGTTATTTTTATTGAATGTGTTTGTCTTAATTCGGGAGAAATATTTGCACTTAAGTTTGCTTTAAAGTATTTTTATACCTGTAGTGTATATGCAGTAACAACACTTTTGGTAACAGTGTTTGCTTCAATGCTTAGTGGTAATACTATTGCTTCATATGTTTTTGCAGGAGGCTTTATTGTACTTCCCTTTGCAATAGAAACAATATGCAATTATGTTTTAGAGGCTAATTTATATGGTTTTACGGCATCAAGCTATACAGCCATTTCTGGAAAACTTTATATTTATGGTATTGATAAAATGTGCTCATCAAAGTCACTTGTTTATATTGTAATGTTAGTTGTGTTATTCTTTGTAAATAAATGGCTTTATAAAATCAGGAGTATTGAAAGCTATGAGGAAATTATAGCATTTAAGGTATTAAGACCGATATTTATGTATGCTGTGGCAGTATTTTTTGGCTTGTTAGGCTGGGTGATGTTAAATTCAATGTTTGAATTTAAAAATCTGTTTTTGGGCACAATGCCTCTTGGTATTTTGGCTCTTGTAGCCGCATTTATGCTTAACAGAAAAAGTTTTGGGATTAAGGGACTTTTAAAACCGTTAATTATTTTTGTGTTGGGTATGGGAATATTACAGCTTTGTTTTGTCTTTGATATAACAGGATATGAAAGAAGAGTACCGGATATTTCTAAAGTGGTAAGTGTTGAGCCTTATGAGGATGTAGGAATATATAGCGGCTATATTAATAATAGTTATACAGATGGAGTTTATTATGAAGATATAGGCTACAAGGGTGTATTAACTGATGAAAAGGATATTGATAATATTCTAAAGTTTCATAATGCTATTGTTGATAACAGAAAGCTAAATAAATCGGATATTAAGAGTGGTAGTGAAAGAGTTACTTTTAAATATAATCTTGATAATGGTAAGATTTTGGAAAGAAGCTATGTATTAGACTCAAATTTATATAGTGACTACTTCAAAAGCTATTACGAAAACGATGTTTATAAAAAGGTTGCCTACCCTATATTAAACGATAATGAGAAAAAAATTAATTATGTTCAATACAATGGATTTGATAGAGAAGATAGTGTCAGATTACGTTTTATAGATTATGATAAACTTAATGAAGCACTTAAAAATGATATTATGGCTTTAGGCTATAATGAAATCAAAGATATTAATATTTATGGTTATGGCAGAGGTAGGTCCATTACAATTAATTGTGATGAAGTTGTTGAATATCAGGGAAAGGAACTGAAATTTGAAAGAGAGTTGGACATTGGGCTTAACGGCAATTTCAAAAATACAAATCAGCTAATTGACAGTTATCTTGCCAGTCACGGTGATAATATAATAAATCCTGAAAATATAAATTATCTGGATATTTATTTTAATAGTTTATATCAGGATGATAATGGGGCAGAGGCTGAAAGCGAGTATCAAAATACGACTGTTAAGGATGAAAAAGATATTTTAGAATTATATAATTTCTTTACTAATCTTTATAAAACTACACCTGATTTTGAAAATGGGGCAGTTAGTGCATCTGTTAATGTGTATATAGGAGATAATTTGGTATCAGGATATAGTTTTAATATTGCTAAGGATGAAATTCCTGAGGCTTTAATGAAATATTTAAAGTAATATGACAGCATAGGGACTGTGAACTGATTTCCGTAAGGTTAATAATTTTTAACTATTGGAGACGTTCATTGTTCCTATGTTGTTTTAATTTACAAATACATAAATATATGTTATCATTATCACGGGAGTGATTTAATGAAAAAAATAACCGGTTATTTATTAACAATTTTAATTCTTTTATTTATTGTAGTTTTATACTGTTTAAAAATGATGAAAATGGGTATGTCTTTAAAAACTGCCCTTATATTTGTTATTATGTTTTTTGCAGTGGTAATAGTTTCAGGGTCAATTATTATGTTTTTTTCAAGGAAAAAGAGAAAAGAATTGGATAATGAACTTAAAAGCCGTGAAGAATAACATTAACATAATCTTAATTAAGAAT
>CABVEG010000214.1 GCA_902497185.1 uncultured Eubacteriales bacterium
TGCCTCGTCAAGGTTTTTGCCAATGCCTGTTACACCAAGAACACGTCCGCCGTTAGTAACAAATTTGCCGTCCTTTAAGGCAGTTCCTGCGTGGAATACAACAATATTGTCTGCCTTTTTAGCTGTCTCAAGACCTGTAATTTCATAGCCCTTTGTGTACTTTTCAGGATAACCGCCGCTTGCAAGTACAACACAGGCAGTACCATTATCCTCCCACTCAACATTTACCTTATCAAGAGTACCTTCAACACAAGCCTCAAAAATTTCCATTAAATCAGACTTTAATCTAGGAAGAACAACCTGTGTTTCGGGATCACCAAAACGTGCATTGTACTCAATAACCTTCATTCCCTTTGGAGTAAGCATTAAGCCAAAGAAAATAATTCCCTTAAAAGTTCTACCCTCTTTATTAAGTGCATCAACTGTAGGCTGATAAATAGTTTTCATACATTCCTCAGCAAGTTCAGGAGTATAGACTCTTGATGGTGAAAATGTACCCATACCGCCTGTATTAAGTCCTTTATCACCATCTAAAGCTCTCTTGTGGTCCTGAGCTGATACCATAGGTACAATAGTCTTACCATCGCAGAAACTTAAAACAGACATTTCCTGACCTGTTAAAAATTCCTCAATAACAACCTTATTTCCGCTGTCACCAAACTTCTTATCTATCATAATTGTATTAAGACCATCTACAGCCTCTTCAAGAGTATTGCAAATAAGTACACCCTTACCGAGAGCAAGTCCATCAGCCTTTAATACAACAGGGAAATCACCATTTTTAACATATTCAAGAGCAGCATCATAATTATCAAAGGTTTCATAAGCTGCAGTAGGAATATTATACTTCTTCATTAATTCCTTGCTGAATGCCTTACTGCCTTCAATAATAGCAGCATTTGCCCTAGGACCGAATACCTTTAAGCCTTCTGCCTCAAATCTGTCTACAATACCGCCTACAAGAGGATCATCCATACCTACAACAGTAAAGTCAATACCCTCTGTCTTAGCAAAATCCACAAGTTTATCAAACTCCATAGCACCTATTGACACAAGCTCTGCTATTTCACCAATGCCTGCATTTCCCGGAGCACAATAAATCTTATCTACCTTTGGGCTTTGAGCAAGCTTCCAGCAAATTGCATGCTCTCTGCCGCCGCTGCCAACAACTAAAACCTTCATATTTTATCTCCTTTTTACAATACCGTCTACAATTTCAAGTCTTCCCTCTGCAAAAAGCTTAACAGCTTCAGGATATATAACCCATTCAGCCTGCTCCATAACACGTCTTTGAAGTGTTTCAGGAGTATCGTCATCCATAACCTCAACAGCTTTTTGTAAAATAATGGGACCTGCATCACATTCAGCCGTTACAAAGTGAACAGTGGCTCCTGTAACCTTAACTCCTGCCTTTAAAACAGCCTCATGAACATGCAAGCCATAGTATCCCTTACCACAAAAGCTGGGTATAAGTGCAGGGTGAATATTTATCATTTTATTTTCAAACTGATTAACAAAGTCAGGACCTAATATAAGCATAAAGCCTGCATATACAATAAGGTCAACATTTCTCTTTTTAAAAAAATCAGCAAGGGCAATGTCATAATCTTTAGGACTTTCATAATCCTTTTTTCTCATTACAGCAGTTTCAATACCTCTTGCAGAAGCTCTCTCAAGAGCATATGCCCCATCCTTGCTGCTTACAACAGCAGTCACCTCTGCATCAATGCCACCCTTATCAATAGCATCTAAAATAGCCTGTAAATTAGTACCGCCTCCGCTGACTAAAGCGCCTATTTTAATCATAATAATTACCTCAATTTTTTTAAGGGGTATTTATATCCCTATATAAGTTATTTTACTTTAATTTAATATCGATACCTTCGCCCTTTGTTACATTACCTATAATATAAGCCTTTTCGCCTATTGATTCAAGAACCTTTACAGCCTTTTCAGCATCTTCTTTAGCAACAGCAGCTACCATACCAATACCCATATTAAAAGTATTATACATACTCATTCTTTCAACATTACCCTTTTCCTCAAGGAGTTTAAATATAGGGAGAATTTCCCAAGTACCTTCCTCAATATTTACCTTAGTTCCCTCCGGCATCATTCTTGGAATATTTTCAATAAATCCTCCGCCTGTAATATGACTTAAACCCTTTACATCAACCTGCTTAATAAGTTCTAAAACAGGCTTAACATAAAGCTTTGTAGGAGTTAATAAAGCCTCGCCTAATGTTGTGCCAAGCTCATCATAATAAGTATTAAGGCTTTCCTTTGTAATGTCAAATATCTTTCTTACTAAAGAATAGCCGTTAGAATGAATACCGCTTGACGCAATGCCCAAAAGAACATCTCCCTCGCAAATTCTCTTACCGTCAATAGACTTTGTCTTATCCATAATGCCTACAGTAAAGCCTGCTAAATCATATTCATCAACAGGATAAAATCCTGGCATTTCAGCAGTTTCACCACCGATAAGAGAGCAGCCTGACTGACGACAGCCTTCTGCTACACCGCTTACAATATCAGCAATTTTTTCAGGCTCATTTTTACCACAGGCAATATAATCAAGGAAGAATAAAGGCTCTGCACCGCTGCATACAACGTCATTAACACACATTGCAACTGCATCAATACCAATAGTGTTGTGCTTGTCCATCACAAAGGCAATCTTAAGCTTAGTGCCAACACCATCTGTACCACTTACAAGAACAGGTTCCTCCATATCCTTAGCCTTAGCAATGCTGAAAAGGCCGCCAAAACCGCCAATATCAGTTAAAACCTCAGGTCTAAATGTACTCTTAACATGACCTTTCATTAATTCGACAGCCTTATATCCTGCCTCTACGTCTACACCAGCTGACTTATAGTCCATAATATATCCTCCTTAAAATTAACACAAATTATAACATATAACTACATTTTAAAATAAATAGAAAGAAATGTCAATCAATCCTATACAATTCTTTGAAAATTTGACAATTTTTTATTGCCTTTTCCTGTCCTACGGTACAAAAAGAACTTATATCACAATTTGAAAGCCTGTTTCCAAATTCTTTAATGTCATAAGGTGTTGCGGAAAGTATTTGTTCACGTCTTTTAATTGTAAATTCCTTATTTTCCTTTGCAAAATGCTTTCTCATTGCAAGTCTTGTTAAACTATGCTTTTTCATAGGCTTATCTATATCATTTATTGTACCTATTATAAATCTGTCAATATCCTGCTGTGTATAATTACTTTTTGCAAGATATTCTCCCGTTCTTCTGAAAACATCATAGGTCTTTTCAAAATTCGGATCTCTGTAGCTGTATATATAGCTGAAATGCTTTCCAAAACCGCAGCCTCCACCATAGGCACCGCCTTCAAGCCTTATTTTATCCCATACATATTCTCTTGCTATAATCTGCTGAGCAACCCTTGATATACCACTGCTGCAATCCATAGCAAAGGCAGCTGCATTAAAGTTTACGTTTCCTTCAATTATAATTCCCCTGCTTACATCAAGTTCAGAGCCGGAAATAATATTCTTTGCGCCTCCCTCACATAATGAAAGAAGAGTCTTATCTATTAAACCAACAATATAAGATTTATCATCAGCACTTCCGGCTCCGCCATAAAACACACAGCCTTTCTTAAATATTTTATTTACGGAATTTATATCCTTTATAATTGTGTCTGTATCCGAACTTAAATAATCGAAATATTCTATACCCTTTGCCCTGCTTTC
>CABVEG010000215.1 GCA_902497185.1 uncultured Eubacteriales bacterium
TACTGTTGGATTTTGTGAAAATCATTCATTGATTTTAGGTTATATTTATTGATTAACGAACAGTGCTTTTGTTTCGATGTGGGATATAAAGTTTTATTATTCACTATCTTTTATGTACTGCTGGATTTTGTATAAATCTTTTATTGGTTTTTAGGTTATATTTATTGATTAACTAACAGTGCTTTTGTTTCAATATGGGATATAAATATTTTATTATCCCTTAGCTTTTATGTACTGTTGGATTGTGAAAATCATTCATTGAATTTTGTGAAAATCCTTCATTAATTTTTAGGTTATACTTTATTGATTATCAAACAGCTCTTTTAATGTGGGATATACATGTTTTATTATTCACTATCTTTTATGTATTGCCGGATTTATTTTAAATCTTTCAGTAATTTTTATATTTTATTGATTTCTTCTAACAGTTCTTGTATTTCCAAATGAGTATAAACCTGTCGTGTTACGCCCTGTCCTTTATGACCTACAATTTTTTGTATAAATCTTTCATCGACCTTTGCTGCAGTTAGAAGGCTAACGCATGTATGTCTTGTATCATGTGGGGTATGGTTTGCATTAATGGCATTCATTAAAGGGGTCCAGTAGCTGTCATAGTAGTTTCTATATTCAAAATGATTGCCTTCAGGAGTAGACAGCAGATACTCACAGTCATTTTTATTATACCACATCTTAAAAAAAGGCAGTATTTTATCTGCAATAGGTACTGTTCTGATGCCTGATTCTGTTTTACTTGCTATAATATTAAAATACTGCTCATCTATATTGACGTTTTCTTTCTTTAAATCAAGCATTTCGCTTATTCTTACTCCACTATAAATCAACATAAGAATAGTTGTAAAATATTCATTTGAATCTGCTACATTCCAAAGTTTCTTTATTTCGGCTTTTGTAAATGGACTTCTGTTAAGAGCATTTGGGTTTCCTGCCTTTGAAATATTAAGGTATTCAACCATATTTCTTTCTTTACTTATTATGCCATGAATAACCGCATACTTAAACAGCTCGTTCATTAAGGTTTTAAACTTCTTTAAAGTAGGCTTATTTTTGCCTGATTCATCAGCTACCTTTTGTATATGATCAATTTTAATGTCAACCATTTTCATATTTTCAATAGGCGGACATAATTTCCATGCCGCCTTATAGCCGTTTATATTGGATTGACTTATTTCCTCATATTTATCCTCTGACCATTTTTCGTATACTTCACCTAATGTTATTGTTGCTGTGTGCAAATCGTATGGGTCCTGATTATAAGCTGCAAGTGCTGCTAGTGCCTCGGATTTTGTTGCATAATAACCTATATTAATATATTGCTGCCTCAGCTTTTCTGTTTCAGATACTATTTCCCATCCTATAGTTTTTCTTACTCTCCATGGCTTTCTTCTTTTGCCTGATAGTTTGGTTATGTTGCCGTAACCGTTTGGCAATTTCATAATATCACTCCTTTATGATATTTTGACGAATCAGTTTATTTGTAAAAATTGTATTAAATATTTATGACAAATAGTTGACAAAATTCGACAAAAGTACTATAATGTTTTTTGTGATTAATAGTACCATAAACTTTAATACTAATAGTGTTATTCATTAAAGCCCTTTGTATTGAATCAAAAAGTTTGTATTACACCGAAAGTTTGCACCGAAAGAAGTCGGCAGGCGAAGCCTGCTTTTGCGCAGCAAAAGTGCTGAATTTATCGGACACACCGCAGGTGTGGCTTTGCCGAAGGCAAAGTGCTGAATTTGTCGGACAACCTGAAAGGTTGGCTTTTGCGCAGCAAAAGTGCTGAATTTGTCAGACACACCGCAGGTGTGGCTTTGCCAAAGGCAAAGTGCTGAATTTATCTGACAGCCGAAGGCTGGTTTTCAGCGTAGCTGAAAATGCTGAATTGCTTAGATGCAATTTGTCGGTACAAAGGGCAGCAAAGGTTTTTTATTTTATATCACTTTGAAATGCAATGGCTTTGCCCAAAATGTGGATTTGCTCCAAGGTTACTCCTGTGTATACAATAGGCTTATACTTTGGATTTTCGGGAAGGAGACGGATCGTTTTCTCCTCGGGATAATAATATACTCTTTTTAGGGTTGCTTCATTTTCAATAACAACAACAGCGATTTCGCCATTTTCTACAATGGATTGCTGCTTTACAAAAACTATATCTCCGTCAAGTATTCTTGCACCAATCATGCTGTCACCTTTGCATCTGAGACAGAAGTCAGCTTTAATGTTTGTGCCTGCTTCTATATAAATGTCCTTTTCTTCGTTTGCATAAACGGGTTGACCACAGGCTATTTCGCCAAGCATTGGTATTTTTTGATTTGAGACAGGTAATATATTATCAAATTGAGAGGGGAGAATATTATTGTTATATCCGTTAATTAATGCTCTGTTAGGTATATTGGATTTACCCAATAAATAGTCCATATCCACATTAAAAAAATCTGCAATAGCCTCCAACATTTCAAATTTAGGTTCTCTTACCGAATGCTCGTAATTATTAATAGCTCCTTTGGATACCCCAAGTCCTTTACTTAATTCTACTTGAGATAATCCGCGAGAGAGTCTTAATTCTTTAAGTCTTTCACTAAACGTAGCCATTAACACACCTCGTTTCTAAATAATTGATTTACATACTTATTATACACGAAGTGTGTACTGCTATCAATAGGCAATATAAACAAAATAATAGTATTCGATTTGTGGACTTTTGTGCTAAAAAGTTATTGACATTGGTACACGTAACGAATATAATAAATTTGAAGGGTATACAAATTGAATACGAATTGACCGTAAATAAGGAGGTGAGTTATATGCCATACAATCATATTTTGCGTGAGCTTAGGGGTCAAAATACTCAGAAGGAAATTGCTGATGCATTAGGCTTGACCAAGTCTGCATGGGCAATGTACGAAAATGGTAAGAGGATTCCAAGAGATGAAATTAAGATTAGAATTGCTGACTATTTTGGTAAAAGTGTTCAGGAAATTTTCTTTGGACAGCAAAATAATAATGTGTAAATGTATGTAAATAAAATATTGGGAGGTGAGAATAATGAAAGCAAGATTATCTACTGCGGAAGCTGCTGAGATTTTAGGTGTTCCTGAACAATTTTTGAGAATAGCCTTACAGCAGGGTAAGTATCCTTTTGGATTTGTTGTTAAGACCAGCAATAGGTATACATATTATATTAACGGACCTCAGCTTGAAGAGTATATGAGGAGCAAAAGTGCTTAGGCTGTGAGCTGATGTAACAGTTAAAAATTGGGTGTAAGAGTTTTTTTGACCTGATTATTGTATAAGGAGGACAGAGAAATGAAAAAGTTTATTAATGATGTTGCTGAGGTTGGCAGGGATATAGGCAGAGGCTTGTATTTTGTGTTTGAAGGTACTGTCTTATTCTTTTGGTCCCTAGGCGTAATTGCTGAGGAGCACGGTGGTAATCTTATCAGATACATAAACAGGTACAGGAATAGGAGGAATGCTGTTATGGCTGTTCTTGCAAGTGATGAGGTTATGAGTAATGTTGTGGGGGAGGATTAAGAAAAAGCCTTTCCGTGGCAACAGAAAGGCTAAGTAAAGGTTAAGTACCTTTAAAATATTTATTCATTTTTATTTTATTACATAGAAAGGATTTTGTCAAATGAAAGCTTACAAAGGTTTTGGTAAAATTTAGAATACAGGGATTTTTATTATAAATTTATAAAGGTTAG
>CABVEG010000216.1 GCA_902497185.1 uncultured Eubacteriales bacterium
ATTACATTTTATTATGGAGCAGATAACTATACAGGAGTATTTGTTCAAATTTATTATAATAATGAGCTAGCTTACAATGATGTTACCTATGATAAGTCTGGATATTCATTTAAAACTGTTAATGCATCAGGAAATTATAAATATGTAGTGAGGGCATTTAATGATTATGGAGTTACATTCAGTAAACCATATTATTTTACTGTTCAAAATAGTTATAGTAAACCACAAAATGTAAAATTAGATTTAGACAAAAGCCAATATAAAATAGGAGAGGAGATAAATTACACATATTCAGCGGATTTTGTAACAAATTATGAATTGAGTGTGTATAAAGATGGTAATATATATGAAGTTGTAGAACTAGAGCCATACTCAACATATTCAAAAAAATATACAGAACCAGGAGCCTATGAAACATATATTGTTGCAAAAAATGCTCTTGGAGAAACATATAGTAATTCAGGTGTGGCTAACAAATTTCAAGTTATTACCTCTCCACCTTTTAATGTAGTAGCTGATTTGGAAAAATCAAATTTTATAACGAATGATAACATTACATTTTATTATGGAGCAGATAACTATACAGGAGTATTTGTTCAAATTTATTATAATAATGAGCTAGCTTACAATGATGTTACCTATGATAAGTCTGGATATTCATTTAAAACTGTTAATGCATCAGGAAATTATAAATATGTAGTGAGGGCATTTAATGATTATGGAGTTACATTCAGTAAACCATATTATTTTACTGTTCAAAATAGTTATAGTAAACCACAAAATGTAAAATTAGATTTAGACAAAGACCAATATAAAATAGGGGAAGAAGTGAATTACACATATTCAGCGGATTTTGTAACAAATTACGAATTAAGTGTATATAAAGACGGTAATATATATGAGGTTATTAACTTAGAACCATATTCAACCTACTCTAAAGTGTATACAGAGGCTGGTAATTATGAAACATATATTGTTGCAAAAAATTCAGCTGGAGAAACATTTAGTAATTCAGGTTTTTCAAATAAGTTTTCTGTTGTCTCTAACAAATACTATGCAGAAATAGAAACACCTATTGAATCTACAATTTTTGAAGGAGACGATGAAATTACTATTTCAGGCTATGCTTGTTCTCAGGATGAAATAAGTAGTGTTCAGTTGAGAGTAAACTCAGCAATATATGATGTTGAGTTTTTTGACAGAGAGGATATAAGAGAACTTTATAAAAATGCAATAGATGGTAATGAGGGTATTCGTCTTACTCTACCTAAATCTGCGTTTAAGAATGGAGATAATACTGCTAATATTATAATCAATATGGCAGATGGAAACCGATATGAATTTGATAAAATTAATTTCACTGTTTATAAATCCTATGAGCCTGTAAATGTAGGATATTACAACGGCAAAATATATGCTGTTTATGATGATGTTAATTCATGGAGTGAGGCTAAAGAATTTTGCGAAACTCGGGGAGGTAATTTAGTTGCTATAACAACTAAGGCAGAACAAAATTATATAACCTCTTTATTAAAAAACAGCAATGTTTCGCAATACTGGATTGGAGCTACAAGAGGTAGTGGAGATACATACAGTTGGGTTACAGGTGAAAGTTTTGCCTATAATAACTGGAATACTGGTGAGCCAAATAATAATAATGGTACAGAAAATTGTGTCGTTATGTTTAAAAATGGTAAGTGGAATGACGGAGATGCCGTTAATCCATATCCATGTGGATTTATATATGAATTTGATGCCAATGCATTGGAAGTTAGTCAGTATTCAACTTTTGGTGAGTCAGAATATTATCTTTATAATAAATCTGTTCCTTTTGCTATAGCTGAAAAATATGCAGAAATAAATGGGGGTATTATTTTAAATATTGGTGGAGCGGAGGAAGAAAATGTTATTTATGATATGATTGCAAAAACCAATGGTGCAGTAGATAGGGTGTGGATTTCGCTAAATGATAAAGAAAATGAAGGTGACTTTAAGTGGGATAATAAGGAACCTTTGGACTATGAAAATTGGATTACGGGTCAGCCTGATGATTACAATGGTGTAGAGGATTATACAACGTTAATTTATAATAGCGGTTGGAATGATGTTAAGGCGGATTATAATGAAACAGATAAAATAGGATTTGTTGTTAAATATTCGACGGATATTAACCAAAGCGGCAAAAATGATAATATAGACGCCACAATGCTTATTAGGCATATATCCGGAATAGAAAATCTTACAAATGACCAATATTCCAGAGCTGATATAAACGGTGACGGCAAGGTTGACATAAAGGATGTTACCGAAATATTAAATAAAATGTAAAAAACAAACAGTAGTCATAGGATATGCGATATGTTATTGTTGGGGTTCAAACGTTAAATGCGGTAAAAAAGGTTAATGTTAAAGAGAGATACGGTGTTTATGTATCTCTCTTTTTATCTATTGTGTGAATGAATATAAATATTGTTGCTATACAGCTTTTTGTGTATGATTATTTAGCTAAGTATATTTACTGTTCTGGTTGTACTGTCCCAATCAGTTTCGGCATTGAATGCCTCTGCCACTGCTCGTACGGACACCAGAGTTTCTCCGTTTACTGTTTTTACTGTTGTGTCTATAGTCACAGGAAAATTGTTTATATACATAATATTGCTGCCTGTTTGTAAATTTACGGTAGTATTATCTTTTGTTGCGGTTACTGTTTTGGTTTCGGCATCCCAGTTTACTTCAGCGCCTAAACTTTCAAATATAATTCTCATAGGGACAAGTATTCTCCCATTTTCTATATAGGCTGCTTTTTGAGCAAGAATTGTAGTTCCGTTTACAACTATTCTTACTGAATTATCGGCTTCTTTTTGAGGTATTGTAAATCTATTTTTGAAATCTGATACTGTAAATCCCTTTTCAAACAGGTTTTTTATGATTGCAAAATCTTCTGTGTTTACGTTATCTCCTTTGTTTGCTCCGTATTTTAAAGAGGAGTAGCCAAGGTCATCATCAAAAAAGCTGACATTGTCTGCTTTTGCCTCACTGTCGATGAATTTGCCTTGAGTAAATTCTCTGTACTTTCCGTTTATGCTGTATGATGAGTCAGATATACCTGTTGTATCCAATTTATGCCATGCGCCTTCAATAAAAAGACAGTTCTTTGCGTGATTTTGCTCTGAATTTGAAATTACAAAACAGGGTATATCAAGCATAAAGCATAAGTCCTTGACAGCATTGGCATAATTTCCGCACACTCCTTCACCATGAAGTAAAATACTGCTTGGACTATTACTTATTAATTTTGGCTCATAATGAGCGTTTTCGGCAAGATAGTTTCTTATATACTGAATTTGTCCCAAAGGTGTGTTGGAATAGATTTTTGCGGCAGAAGCTATTTCATTCAGTTTGTTATAATAATCGTTTGCAGCACAATTTATAGTCAAATGTACAGTGATATTAAAGGTATTGCCGTCATATCCATAGGTAGAATTTGCTGTATTTATAATACCACCCCAGTTTGTCCAACAGGTATAAATTGCATCAAGTGCGGCATCGGCAAAATTGTCTGCGAAATCCTTTAAAGATGTTCCATATGAGGTGTCATAATAAAATTTAACGGAAATTTCCATATAATCCGAAGGTTGTCCTGTTAGAGCTTCGTTTACCAAAGGATACAGAAACTTTATAATGTCTGTTTTTGAAAGA
>CABVEG010000217.1 GCA_902497185.1 uncultured Eubacteriales bacterium
TTAAATATTTTTTATAATTTTAAACATTATAATTGATTTTTTATTGATATTATATTAAACTAAAAAGGAGCCGATAACATCAATCATATAATACAGTTCTTAGAAAAGGGAGATATATTATGGATATTACTTTAAAAGACCTAATGCTGTCAGGTAAATTAAACGACTTAAAGCTTTTAGCCGGCAAAAACGGATTAAATAATAAAATTACAGGCTGTACGATTTTGGATTTTCAGTTTGACATGACACTTAATATTTTAAAACCGGAATGTTATTTTAACAGTAATCAGCTTGTTCTAACCTCATTTTTATATGCAAAAGATAATGAATTTCTTATTTTAGATGCTCTAAAAAAGCTGACTGAAAGAGGGGTATGCGGACTTGCAATTAATAATATATATAAACTCCCTATAAATGATATGATAATAAAAATTGCCGACTCAAAAAATTTTCCATTATTTTTGTTTAAATCTCCAAACATAAAAACAGAAAATGTAATTTTATCCATAGATAAAAGCATAAATCAGCTCAAAAACATATTTTATTTTGAAAATATAATTGATGAAATTATACATAATAATGATATTGTAAAAAACGCATATAAACTTTATCCCAATATTAATGAACTGTATATGTGCGTATATTTTAAACTCAACAATAATGAAAATATTAAAGAATTTAACAATAATTTACATAACGAACTTGCTAAAATACCATTTAGTGAAATCAACTATGTTCAGTATAAATATAAAGACGGTTCATTACTGATTTTTAGCTTTGATACTATTAACAGCAATGAAAGTTTGAAGAAAATACAAGACCTTTTTAAATTTTACAATAAAGATTATAAAAATTACAGCTTGGGAATGAGTAATATTCATAGTGATATGAACAAAATGAACAAAGCAATTCAGGAATGTATATTTGCCTCAGCTTATGCAAAACACGAAAACATAAATTATGTCGAATATTTTGATTTAGGTATGTATAAATTAATTTTGCCTTACTGTAATTCCCCTGAATTTAAAGAATACGAAAATAATATAATAGGTAAAATCAAAAATCAGGACTCAATAAACAGCGTCAAATTAATCGAAACACTTACAACATTTGTTAAATTCAAAGGAAATATTCACAATATGTCAGAATCAACGAAACAACACGAAAATACCATAAGAAACAGACTTGAAAAAATAAAAAACATCACAGGTCTGGATTTTAAAAAATCCTGCGATTATGAACAGCTTTCAATGGCAGTAAAAATATATAACGCAAGAGAAATTACAAGAAATTAAGAGGTATACAAAAACCTCTATTATAAGCAAATGAATTACATATATACCTAAAAACTATCCTCCAAAGCAAATTTTGAAGGATAGTTTTTATATGTTTTCAGCAATCCTTATATCATTATCCATATAAATAATATCGTTTACAGGCTTTTCACCGCTCACAAGATAAATAAACCCGTTTTTAATTGCCTGATAACCCTGCATAAAGGGCTGCTGACAAATTACAGCTTTTATAATGCCCTTTTCCATAAGGTCACTTACAATAGGAGTATTATCAAAGCATACTATTGATATTTTCCTGTAATCATAGTATTTATTTACAGCACAACAGGCACCGTAAACACCACCGGCAACTATATAAAGCATATCTATATCAGGATTATCCTCAAGCATTTTACTTGTTTTGTCATAGCTTAAAATTTCATCATCTTCATTTTCGACAATATCCACTATTTCAATATCATTGTATTTTTTTAAAATAACATCTTTGAAACCCTCTATACGCTGATTATGGCCTGATATTTTATTTGAACCCGTAACTATACCTACTTTTCCCCTTCCCTTGCTTATAAGTCCCAGCATTCCTCCTGCCGTTTTGCCGCTTTTATAATAGTCATTGCCTATGTGGCACATTCGCTTGCTTCCCTTTACATCAGTGTTAACAGTAATTACCTGAATGCCATTGTCTGCAATTTCATTAATCTTACCAATAATATCCGGATGGTCAATAGGATTAATAACAAGCAAATCACATTCATTCTTTATATTATCAATCATTTTTATCTGATCTGTAACATTGTATCCCTTCATTGTTCTAACAACAACATCAACACCATATTCTCTTATTTCAGTGCTTGCCGCTCTCATACCCTCAATAACCTGATCAAAGAAGGGATTTCCTTTGCTGATCAATATTACTCCAATAACAAAATTTTGTCTTAAAACTATTTTATCGTCATTTTTGTTATTATATCCAAGTTTTTCAACAGCCATTTTGACTTTAGCTTCTGTTTCTGCTTTAACCTTTCCACTGTTGTTAAGAACTCTTTTTACCGTAGTTTCAGAAACTCCGCAAATAGCCGCAATTTGTTTTAAAGTAACCAAATTACACACTCCTTATATATTTATAACATTATTATAGCAGAAATAAACGCTTAAATAAAGATTATTTAAACCCTTTAAAAGTCCAAAATTAAAAAAGTTTTACTTTATTGTCATTTTATGGTATTATATTTATATGTAAAACATTTTTAAGGAGGAATTACTTTGGAATTTATTAAAAAAAATATCAAAGGCATTTTACTCTGCCTTATAATTTCAATACCCTGTTGGTTTTTAGGTAAAAAATTTGAAGTTATAGGTGGACCCGTATTTGCCATACTTGCTGGAATGATAATAACTCTTTTTATTAAAGAAAAAGGTGAACTGCAAGCAGGTATAACATTTACCTCAAAGAAAATACTACAGTATGCAGTTATTCTTTTAGGTTTCGGACTTAACCTAAGCACAATAGCAAAGGTAGGTTCACAATCACTGCCCATTATTTTATCTACTATTACAACATCTCTTGTAATAGCATTTATTCTCTGCAAGATTATGCATATACCTTCAAAAATTTCTACATTAGTTGGTGTAGGCTCATCAATTTGCGGTGGCTCTGCCATTGCCGCTACAGCTCCCGTAATAGGTGCAGAGGACGAAGAAGTTGCCCAGGCTATTTCAGTTATTTTTCTTTTTAATGTAATTGCAGCACTTATTTTCCCTACAATGGGTAAAATGCTTGGACTTACTGACAGCGGTTTTGCACTTTTTGCAGGAACAGCAGTTAATGATACATCTTCAGTGACTGCTGCCGCTTCAGCATGGGAAGGTATGACAGGAGCAAAAAACGTGCTTGACAGTGCCACAATCGTTAAACTTACAAGAACACTTGCTATCATTCCAATTACACTTGTACTTGCATTTATAAGAACAAGAAAAGAAAAAAGCAGCGGCAGCTCAGTAAGCCTAAAAAAAATTTTTCCATTCTTTATATTGTGGTTTGTAGCAGCTTCAATAATAACAACTGTTGCAACAACCTTATTTAAAGTAGATGCCAATGTTTTCAGTATTTTCAAAACATTAAGCAAGTTTTTCATTGTTATGGCAATGTCTGCTATAGGTCTTAACACTAATATTGTTAAACTTGTTAAAACAGGCGGCAAACCAATATTTATGGGATTTTGCTGTTGGATAGGTATTGCTTGTGTAAGTCTTTTAATGCAGCATATACTCGGAATATGGTAAAAATTAAATATAACTAAACAGAAGGGGCTGTCGCAAATTAGTTTTTTTAGACTAATTTGCACTCAGCCTCATTTTATT
>CABVEG010000218.1 GCA_902497185.1 uncultured Eubacteriales bacterium
AAGCAAGACCTAAACAAGGGAATTTGTCAATTTTAGGCTTTTCAAAAGTCAAATTACCATGTTCAAAGAAATTAATCTTAGGAAATGAATTTTTAACTCTGTTTGGATATGTCAGTGCATATTGAATAGGCACTTTCATATCAGGAAGTCCAAGCTGCGCAATTACGGCACCGTCCTCATATCCCACCATTGAATGAACAATACTCTGCGGATGAACAAGGACCTCAATCTGCTCTAAGTCAACATTAAAAAGCCATTTAGCTTCAATTACCTCTAATCCCTTATTCATAAGTGTAGCAGAATCAATGGTAATTTTTTTACCCATATTCCAGTTGGGGTGCTTCAAGGCATCGTCAACGGTTACTTTTGATACATCCTCCCAAGTTCTGAAAGGACCACCTGATGCAGTTAAAAATATTTTGTCGATTTTATTGCCTTCGTTTCCCTGCAAGGACTGAAAAATTGCTGAATGCTCACTGTCTACAGGATACATTTTAACATTGTTTTCCTTTAAAAGCTTCATTACAAGCTCGCCTGATGTAACAAGAGTTTCTTTGTTGGCAAGAGCAATATTCTTTTTAGCCTTAATAGCTGAAACAGTAGGCACAAGACCGATATTGCCAACTACCGAATTTACTACTGTATCGGTATCCTCATAAGTTGCAACCTCAATAAGTCCCTCCATTCCTGTAGTTACCTTAACATCAATATCCTTAACCCTATTTTTTAATTCCTCAGCCTTTTCACTGTTCATAACACAAACAAGCTCAGGCTTAAACTCTCTTATCTGCTTTTCAAATAAATCTATTCTTGTATTAGTGCTCATAGCCTTAACATTGATACCGCCAATATCTCTTATTACATCAAGAGTTTGAGTACCAATGGAGCCTGTTGAGCCTAATATTGTAATATTTTCTGTCAAATTCCACACCCCTTTAATCCTTAGGTAAAAACATAATTAACCAAATTAAATAAACATAAGGCAATGTAAACAGTACAGAATCAAATCTATCAAGTACACCGCCATGTCCCGGCATAAGTTTTCCATAATCTTTAATTCCCACGTATCTTTTAATGCTTGATGCTGCTAAATCACCAAATTGCGCCACAACAGAGCCAACAGCTCCCAATACGGCAAACAAAATAACCCATCCAACAGAGAAACCATCAAATGCAAAAGCATATATTGCTGTAAAAATTGCAGCCGATACAACACCACCTATAGCGCCCTCAACAGATTTCTTAGGGCTTAACTCAGGCGTAAGTTTATGTTTTCCAAATTTGGAGCCGATAAAATATGCACCTGTATCACTGACAAAAGCAAAAATAAAGGGCAGCCATACTAAGTATATGCTATTTTCTCTAATAGGACAAATAAGACTAAATAAAACACCTAAATAGAAAAATCCAAATAAAGTTATTGCACCATCATTAATATTATTTGTCTTATGAAAAATAACAAGTATAAATAATATAGCTATAGTTGCCATTGCAAGAGCTAATGTTATTATTTCAGTATCAATATTTTTAAACCAGCTTACAAAATAAAGCACTTCCAAAATAAATCCAACTAAATGCACAGCCTTAATTTTACCCGAAACAGCCTTATAAAGCTCATACATACCAATCAATGAAAGCAAAAGAACTGCACACTTTAGGGGTATACCGCCTGCTATAATAAAAAACAAAAGCAAAGGTATGGCAACTACTGCTGATATAATTCTAACTAACATTATTTTTTCTCCTCATTTCTTCCTCCAAAACGTCTGTCCCTCTGCTGATAGCTTTTAATGGCATCTTTAAAATCATCTATATTAAAGTCAGGCCATAGCTTATCAGTAATATAATATTCAGAATAAGCACTCTGCCACATAAGAAAATTACTGGTTCTAAGCTCCCCGCTTGTTCTTATGATCAGTTCGGGGTCGGGAGTTCCTGCACTGTCAAGATGATTTGATATAAGCTCCTCTGTTATGTTAGCAGGATCAAGTTTACCTTCTTTAACTTCCTGTGCTATTTTTTGAACAGCTCGCTTTAATTCATCTCTTCCTCCATAATTCATGGCAATGGTTAAATGAATACCCTTTTTATCCTTTGAAACCTCCTTAAGCTCTGCAATATCCTTTTGTAAATCCGGAGCAAGAGCTGAAAGATCTCCTATGGAATCTACTCTGAAGTCACTGTTAGCATAATCTCTAAAATACTTATTTATGTATTCTCTTAAAATACCCATAATACCTTTTACTTCATCTTCTGCCCGTTTCCAATTCTCAGTGGAAAAAGCATACACAGTTATGTGTTCAACACCAAGACCTCCGGCACTGTTTAAAAGATTATCAAGGGCAATAGCTCCCTGTCTGTGTCCCATAACCCTTGGCAACAGTCTTTTTTTGGCCCAACGACCGTTACCGTCCATTATTATACCTATGTGCTTAGGCACCTCTTTTACAGCCATAATTTTACCTCATTTCCATACTAAATAAGGCTGTCAAAAATGTATAAAACACTCCGGACAGCCTTAGGTATTAAATTAAAAATTAAATTGACATAACCTCTTTACACTTAGCATCAACTGCCTTGTCTACAGATTCAATATTCTTATCGGTAATCTTCTGAATTTCAGTTTCCAGATCCTTCTTTTCATCTTCAGTAATATCGCCGTTCTTTTCAAGTTTCTTAGCTGTGTCCATAGCATCTCTTCTTACATTTCTGATTGCTACCTTACATTCTTCGCCAAGCTTCTTAACATCCTTGGTTAAAGACTTTCTTCTTTCTTCATCAAGTTCAGGGAAAACAAGTCTTATAACCTTGCCGTCGCTGTTAGGATTAATACCAATATCAGCAGCATTAATACCTCTTTCAATAGCCTTAATAGTACTTGCGTCAAAAGGCTGAACAACAATTACTCTTGCCTCAGGAATAGAAATATTTGCTACCTGATTAAGGGGCATTTCCATACCGTAAGCCTCTACCATAACCTTATCCAATACATGAGCATTTGCTCTGCCTGCTCTGATACCTAAAAGAGAGTTTTTTAAGTTGTTAATGGATTTCTCCATTTTAGATTCAAAAACCTTAGTATGTTCTGACATAATATACCTCCAAAATTTAAATTTATTTATACGGTAACAACTGTACCGATTTTTTCACCCATAGCCGCCTTAACAATACCATTATCTTCGGCAAGACCAAATATAACCACAGGAATTTTGTTTTCATAGCAAAGGCTTGCAGCTGTAATATCTATAACCTTTAAATTCTTTTCAACTATATCCTTACAAGGAATTTCATCAAATTTCTTTGCATAAGGATTAGTTGCAGGGTCACTGTCATAAACACCATCAATAGCCTTAGCAAATAATATTGCATCTGCACCAATTTCACAGGAACTTAATGCTGTAACAGTATCTGTTGAGAAGAATGGACGTCCTATACCTGCTGCAAAAATAACTACCTTACCTTCATCAAGAAGTTTGTTTGCCAAGTCAACAGAATATTCTGTGGTCATAGTACCGATTTTAATTGGTGTCATAACAACAGCCTCTATGCCCTTTTGTCTAAAGCAATCAGATACATATATTGCATTCATAACAGTAGCAAGCATACCAATCTGGTCAGCCTTTACTCTGCTCA
>CABVEG010000219.1 GCA_902497185.1 uncultured Eubacteriales bacterium
AGGGGAGCTGTCACGAAGTGACTGAGGGGTTTCAATAGTAGCATAAATTATAATTTATATGTAAAAAAAGTGGGTATTAAACCCACTTTTTGCTCTGCTTTAATATTAAAGCAAATTTACATATACTCAAAGGATAAACATTCTGTTTCACAGCAGTCCTTTGCACAATTACAGTCCTTACCTACCACAATGTCAGAAAGAGTACAATACTCAGCTGACTTATCATGATACTTACATGAATCAACTCTACATTTGATTGAATTATTTACAGCCATTAATATCACCTCCAATAATATTTTGTCCCTGATTTATAAAAATATACAGGAGTGATTTTTATGTTTAAAATTTTTGATTGTCATTGTGATACAATAACAAAAGCTATGTGGTCGCAGCAAAATATTTATAAAAATAATCTACATATAGATATTAAAAAATTACAGAATTTTGAAAAGGCAGTTCAGATTTTTGCAATTTGGCTTGATAAGCCTTATCTTAATTCAGCTTATGAAAATACAATAAAAGCTATTGATTTTTACTTTAACCAGTTAAAGGAATATAATGAATTTATTTCAAACGATATAAATGAAAATAAAATTGGCGCTATATTGTCAATAGAAGGAGGAGAAGCTGTAGAGGGAAGTATTGAAAAACTTATAAATTTTTATGATAGGGGCGTCAGACTTATGACTCTTACATGGAATTATAAAAATGAAATCGGTAATGGTGCTCTGTCTGGATATAATGAGGGCTTAACTGATTTTGGTAAAAGGGTTGTAAGGGAAATGAACCGCCTTAATATGGTTGCAGATGTTTCTCACCTTAATATAAATGGATTTTGGGATGTTTATAATATTTCTGATAAACCTTTTATTGCAACTCATTCAAATAGTTTTTCTGTTTGTAATCATCCAAGAAATTTAAATGATGATCAGCTAAAGGCTATTGCTGAAAGTAATTCTATGGTTGGCATAAATTTATACCCTATGTTTGTAGACGGCGATAAGGGCAGACTTGATAATATTATAAGGCACTTTGATTATGTTATGAATATAATTGGTGATAAAAATATTGGGATTGGCTGTGATTTTGACGGTATAAGTGTTTGTCCGGAAAATATAGACGATGTAACAAAGCTTTATATTCTTTATGACAGAATTGTGGAAATATGGGGCATTAATATTGCTGATAATATTTTCTATAATAATATGTTTAATTTTTTTGCTGACAAAATTTGATATTGAAAAATTTTGTCTTATGGTGTAAAATTAAAGTATAACTGTGGAGAGGGGTTTTGTTTATGAAAATATCAAAAATTGCAACAAAGGTCAGACCGTCACAGACCTTATCTATTTCGGTAAGAGCCAATATGAAAAAAGCTATGGACATAGACGTTATTAATTTTAGTGCCGGTGAGCCTGATTTTGATACACCTGATAATGTAAAGGATGCTGCAATTTCAGCAATTAATGAGAATTTCACTAAATATACACCTTATGAGGGTATTCTTGAGCTTAGAGAAGCTGTATCCGACGCTCTTGCAAAGAGAGGTTTAGAATACAGCCCTGAACAGATAGTTGTCAGCAATGGCAGCAAGCATGCATTAAAGAATGCTTTTTCTGCTATTATTGACCCGGGGGACGAAGTTATTGTGCCAGCACCTTATTGGAACAGCTATATTGATATTATCAATATGGTTTACGGTATTCCCGTTATCGTTGAAACAAAAAAGGAAAATGTGTTTAAGATAACCGTTGATGAGCTTAATGAGGCTTATACGGAAAAAACTAAGGCAATAATAATAAACAGTCCTAATAACCCTACAGGAGTTATGTATACAAAGGAAGAACTTGAAAAAATAGCTGAATTTGCTGTTGAAAAGGATATTTTTGTTATTTCAGATGAGGTTTACAGCTGTCTTGTGTATAGTAAGAAAACCCCTCATATAAGTATAGCAAGCCTTGGTAAAGAAATTTATGATAGAACCATTGTCATTACAGGATTGTCTAAAAAATATGCTATGACAGGCTGGAGAGTAGGGTTTTCTGCATCTAATATTGAGGTAGCAAAAGCTATTGCAAATATTCAGTCAAATTCTACCTCAAATATTAATTCTATTGCCCAGGTAGCTGCAATTGAGGCACTTGATCATAGTGATGAAGTAGCTGCTGAAATGCTTAAAGAATTTCAGCACAGGAGAGATTACATAGCTCAGAGAATATCTGATACGCCTTTAATAAGCTGTATGATTCCAAAGGGGGCTTTTTATCTTTTTGTTGATATATCTAAGCTTTTAGGCAGAGAAATTGACGGTGTTGAGCTAAAGAGCAGTGTGGATGTTGCCAATGTTTTAATGGATAAATATGATGTTGCCGTTGTGCCCTCTGATGCCTTTGGTTATAAGAATTATATAAGAATTTCTTATGCAACCAGTATGAGAGATATTGTTGAGGGTACAAGAAGAATTGAAAAATTTGTTAAGGATAATTTTTAAAGGACGGTTAATTCCGTCCTTTTGCTATCCTTTGTAAAATGCAATTTTTTGTAATGTATTGTCATCAGTTGGATTTAGATGTGAAAGCTGTCTGTTTACAAGCATAATTCCTTTTTGAATACTTGCCCATCCGTATTCTTCCCTTAGTCTGTCAATTGTATTATCAAGCCTTTTGTTCAGCCTTATTGTTCTATAGGAACCCAGAAGAGATTCCTGAAATACAACATTATTTATAAGATTACAGCCTCTTACACTTAATGCACGAATAGGAAAATTTATTTCCTCTCTATCAATTATTTCAACAGCCTTGTTAAATATTACTGCCGTGCTGTTTGTTGCAATGTCAAGAGGTAATTGTCGGTCTATACTTTCAAGGGTATTAAATTTGATGTTTAATTGAATGGTGGAGCAGTATAGATTTTTTTCTCTTAGCCTTTTTGATACACTTTCACTTAAAAGCATAAGTACAATTTTAATATCGTCACGGTTTGTAATGTCAAAAGGCAGAGTTGTTCCATTTCCTATGCTTTTTATTTCTCTCGAATAATCTACATTGTTTACAGGGCTTTTGTCACGACCCTGTGCATATAATTGCAGCATTACTCCGTTTTTTCCTAAATGTTGATGTATTATAACGGTATTTGCCTTTGCCATATCACCTATTGTAAATATATTAAGCTTTGCAAGTTTTTTTGTTGTAGCTCTCCCTGCATATAAAAGCTCACTTACAGGTAGATTCCAGATAGTATTTTTAAAATTATCCTGATTTATTACAGTAATTGCATCAGGCTTTTTCATATCCGAACCAAGTTTAGCAAATATTTTGTTAAAAGATACACCTATAGATACAGTTATGCCTATTTCCTTTTTTACACGTCGGCGTATACTTTCTGCAATATATTCCCCGGAAGGGAAAAGGGGAATACTTTTTGTTACATCAAGCCAACACTCATCAATACCGAAAGGTTCAATAAGATTAGTGTAGTCATAGTAAATGTTTCTTACCATCCTTGAAATTTCTATATATTTGTCAAATCTGGGCGGCAGAAATATAATGTCAGGGCATTTTTGCCGTGCTTCCCATATTGTATCACCTGTTTTTATACCCATTTTTTTTGCAATCATATTTTTGG
>CABVEG010000220.1 GCA_902497185.1 uncultured Eubacteriales bacterium
TTTCTGTTATTGTCTACAAAGACAGCCTTTTCAGCACCTCTGGAAAGAGCCTCTATACCCATTCCTCCACTGCCGCTGAATAGATCCAGAAATCTGCATTCATATAAATCCCCTGCAATTATATTAAACAGAGACTCCTTTATTCTGTCAGTTGTAGGACGGGTTGTAAGTCCCTCGGGAGCTTTCAGCTTTCGTCCTCTTGCAGATCCTGATATTACTCTCATAGCTTTTCCACCTTTACATATATAATCATTATACAAGAAAATTACAATTAAGTAAACAGTTTATTTTATTATAAACATATTTTTTTTACTTTTGTAGTAAATATATCAAGAATTTTAGCCTTTAATAGTGAATTTTCAACATTTTTTAAATCGTTGTCATTGTTATAAAGCTCAATAGCTGTAGCCTGAACTTCTTTCAATATGTCAATATCCTTGTATAAATTTGCAATTTTCATTTCAGGCAGACCGTGCTGTCTTGTACCGAAGAAATCACCCGGACCTCTGAGAGTAAGATCCTTTTCTGAAATTAGAAAACCATCATTTGTTTTGCACATTATTGAAAGTCTTTCCTTAGCCACCTTGTTTTTAGCATCACTTACAAGCACACAATAACTTTTTTCGCCGCCTCTGCCTACACGCCCCCTTAACTGATGAAGGGCTGAAAGTCCAAATCTTTCCGCATTTTCAATTATCATTAATGTTGCATTAGGCACATTAATACCTACTTCAATGACTGTTGTAGACACAAGTACGTCTATATTTCCCTTTGAAAACTCCTCCATAACAAGCTGTTTTTCAGAATTTTTCATTTTGCCGTGAACACAGCTTACACTAAGGTCAGGAAGAATGTTTCTGTCAAGCTCCTCTGTATAGCTCAAAACAGCTCTAAGCTCCATTTTATCATTTTCTTCTATCATAGGGCATATAATGTAAACCTGCCTGCCCTTGTTTACCTCTTTTTTAATAAATGCATAAAGTCTTTGATAATAGCTGTGGTCAACAGCAAATGTATCTATTTTTTTTCTGCCCGGAGGCAATTTATCTATAACAGAAATATCCAGATCTCCATACAAAATAAGTGCAAGCGTTCTTGGAATAGGCGTTGCAGTCATAACAAGAACATGAGGCTCATCACCTTTATCAGACAGCTTTTCTCTCTGCCTTACACCAAATCGATGCTGTTCATCAGTTATAACAAGACCCAAATTATTGTACTCAACTCTATCCTGTATAAGGGCATGAGTACCTATTATCATTTTACCATAGCCTGTCAATATGTTATCATAGACTTTGTCTTTTTCCCTTTTTTTAAGTCCGCTTGTAAGCAGCTCACACTTAATACCAATCGGCTCAAAAGCCTCAGAAAAACTTTTATAATGCTGATTTGCAAGAACATCTGTAGGCGCCATAAGTACAGCCTGATAGCCATTTCTAATGGCAATATAAGCTGAAATCATAGCAACGGCAGTTTTTCCCGAGCCAACATCACCCTGTATAAGTCTGTTCATAACATTGCCGGAGCTAAAATCAGACTTTATATCATTAAGCACCTTTTCCTGTGCATCTGTAAGGCTAAAGCCCAACTGCTGCCTTATTTCATTATCAGAAAAGTCCTTAATTACAACACCCGATTTTTTACTGCAAACATTGCCCTTTAATTCTAGCAAATGCAACTGTAAAAACAAAAGCTCATCAAACACAAGTCGTCTTCTTGCCTTAAAAAAAGCAGCATCATTTTCAGGAAAATGTATATTTCTGGCTGCAAACTCTCTGTCGCATAGGCTGTGTTTTTTTAGTATGCTTTCAGGCATATATTCCTCAAGGCTTCCTTCAACGGAATCCATGGCATCTTTAATGCAGCCTCTTATAACCTTTTGCGACATTTTTTTAGGTACGGTATACACAGGTACAATTCTGCCCGTATTAAGGCTTTCACTATTTACGGGTTCATAATCCGGAGATTCCATTTGTATTCTGTTAAACTTTTCTATTACTCTTCCCGTAAATGTATACTCTCTGCCTAAAGTCAACTGATTTTTAACATATGGCTGGTTAAACCACACACACTCTATTGTGCCGCTATCATCTTTAATACGCACATTGACAATAGTCATTGCTTTTATTCTCTTAGCTTCAGGCATTGCAGCAACTCTGCCTCTTATCGTATTAGTCTTACCCGTTTCAATTTCTGCTATAGGCACAAACTGACTTCTGTCCTCATAATCTCTAGGATAATATTCAATTAAGTCCTCAACCGTTTCAATACCCAATTTATTAAGTTGTTCCTGCCTTGTTTTTCCTATATTTTTAATTACGTTGATACTGTCATTTGGCTTCATATCACTCAACACCTATTATATAATCATAATCAGAGCCTTCCACACAGTGAACCTCAACATCAAAATCACTGTATTTTTCAGAAAGCAAATCAGAAAGCTCATAAGCATAATCATCAAGGCCTTCAATGTAATATAGGGCTATTATACCTGCGTTTTCTGCTTTTTTAGTCATATAATCTATAAGATTTTCTGCTGTACCATTAATATCTTCCCCACTCACCAAAACTTCATCATCAATTAAAGCATTGAAGACATTATTTTCTTTTTTAACAAAGCCTATTAATCCTGCCTTAATGCCTAAAACTTCTGCTATGCTGTCATTTTGGGATATTTCAACAGAAGGTGCACTTTTTTCACCAAGTTCATTCCTTACAACACCTTCAACATTGACATCAACACTGATATTTTCATTTCCCAGTGCCTTTACAAGCTCATTTTTAACGGACTCAATAACATCATTGCTTACCGCAAATATATTCGCCCCATAGTTTATAACTATATGCAGCATTACATATATACTATTGTCACTGTCAATTTTTACATCAACGCCCTTTACCGCACTTTCAGGTTTTAAAAGACCTACAATTCCTCTTTTACCGCTTTTGGCGCTCAAACCTGCCACATTACTGCACTCAGAAGTCTTAATGGCGGCAATTTCCCCTATAACCTTTTTGTTAACGGTTATATTTCCATTATTATTTTTTATATTAAAATTCATAACACAGCCTCCCTCCGTTTATGTAAGGTATGTCCGAAAACAACTTTGAAACACACAAATTACCTAATGATGTTTCAGATGCATCTCAGCCAAGTATACACTATTTTACACTTTTTTTCAATATTTTCAGCCCCGTTTAATAAATTTCAAAAAAACTTAAAATTTTTCTTGCATTTGTTGTAATTTTCTGATAGAATAAATAACGATGAGTAATTGACTAAGGAGGTGTAATCAATGGCAAAGTGTGAAATTTGTGAGAAGACAAGACAGACTGGTCACAGAATCAGTATTAATCGTAGCCAGGTTTCAAGAAGAGCTAACAAGACTTGGAAGTCAAACATTAAGAAAATTAAGATTGTTGAGGACAACGGCAATGTTAAGTCTATTAACATTTGCGCAAGATGTTTAAGAACCGGTATGCATAAGGGTACAATTACTCGTGCTATCTAATTTTTAAAAATAATCTTATATTAATATAAAAAGGTTCTTTGTCAACTGGTGTGGTTGATAAAAATTAACAACTCCAGCGGTGTAGAT
>CABVEG010000221.1 GCA_902497185.1 uncultured Eubacteriales bacterium
TTAAAAGAAGTTACAGGTGATTGTCAGCAGATTGACTAAAGAGTGTTTTCTCTTTTTGGTAGTCTGCATAAAATCTATGCAGATATTAAGCTATATATAATTAACATATAAATAAAGGAGGATTTCCATGAAAAAGAACGTTTTAAAGCGTGTTTCAGCTCTTGGCTTATCAATGCTTATGGTTACAAGTCTTACAGGTTGCCCAAGTAGTGAAGATGATTCTTTTACTCTTGACGGCGGCGATCCGGATGACTTACCTGCTGAAATTTCAATGATGATTGATACCACTATTACAGAAGAAAACGGTCTTCAGTTGGTATGTGATGAGTATGAAAAGCAGACAGGCATTAAGCTTACTTTTGAAAAACCTGATCACGCAAAGTATTATGAAAAGGTTACACTTTCTTTTGCAAGTGAGGAGCCTAATGACATCATCGAAATGGGTTCTACCTATTATCCTGAATTAGCTAACTCAGGTGCTCTTTGGGATATGACCGAAGCTTGGGAAAATACTACTTCTAACTGCAAGAATATTGTTGATGAGGATTACGTAAATGCCCTTAAAATCAATGGTCATCTTTATGGTTTCCCAATGGCAGCAGGTAATGGTACTATTACTTACGTAAGACAGGATTGGTTAGATGAAGCAGGTCTTGATGCTCCAAAGAACTATGATGAGTTTATTGAAATGCTTAGAGCATTTAAGGCTAGAGGCAATGGTGCTATTCCTATTACAGCAGCAGGTCTTCTTAACACAGAAACTCCATATGATATTTATTTAAGAGAGTTTTATCAGGATGCAACTCCTGACTTCTACAAGGATCCTGAAACAGGTAAGTATGTTGATGGTTTTGCTGAACCTGCTATGGTTGAAGCTATTACAAGACTTCGTGATGCTTATCAGGAAGGCTTAATTGATGCCGAAATCGTAACTAACAAAACATCTACATGTAGAGATAAGCTTGGTTCAGGTTTAGTTGGTGCATTTAACTATTGGGCAGGTATGTGGTCATTAAAGCTTCAGAGATCTATGAATGAAGGTCAGCTTACGGCTATTGCACCTATTGAAGAAACAGGCGGTTATACAGAGAGAGTTCCAACTGCTATGGCTATGTCTGTTTATGCACCTAATAAGGCAGCTATATTTGAGCATTTCCTTATGTATTCACATGACGGCGGTGAAGGTCAGATGTTATTTACTCATGGTGTAAAGGATATACACTATAAGGAAAATGAAGACGGATCTTGTGAAGCTCTTCCATATTTAGCTGACCCTGATAATACTGTTGAGAAGTCTATGTATGCTCCTGAGCTTACTATTACTGAGTGGAATGATCCTATTCCTCTTGATCCTATGGTTGAAGCTTCTCTTGAAAAGTATAGAGAGAACAGAGAATTTGCTACAGTACCAATCGTAACTGATGCGATTTCTGAAAACTTAGCAGACCTTAACGTAGTTAAGAACCAGGTTGTTGCTAACGCCGTTACAGGTAAGACATCTGTTGAGGAAGCTATGCAGTTTTATGAAGAAAAGGGTAGCTACTATGTTAATGCTATTCTTGAGGATTTAAACAGTGATGCTAACTTAGCTGCTGAAGCTGCTGCCGAAGCTGGCGCTGACAATGGTGCTGAAGCTGTTGAAGAAACATCAGCTGCTGAGTAAAATTTTTCTCGAAAGGATGGTAAAAAAATGGCAAATAATAATGATAATATGAATTTTGATCACGTTGTAGTTAAAGAGCCAAGTATAGGACAGCGTATGTATAAATACAGATGGTTCTATCTTATGTTCTTACCTGTAGCTGTGATCCTTGCAATTTTCTTCTACTGGCCAATGTTTGGTATCAGATATGCATGGTCAACTTACAAGTTAAAGCAGATTACTTTAAGAACAGGTCCTGATTATTCTATCGGTTGGGGTAACTTCCAGAGATTGTTTACATCTGACCCATTCCATTCTGCTTTTAAGAATACTATTATATTAAGTTTCTTTAACTTAGTATTTGCAACTGTATTTACTGTTGTTGTTGCTCTTTTAATTAACGAAATCGGTAATGCTTGGGGCAAGAAAATTGTACAGACTGTACTTTATCTTCCTCACTTCCTTTCTTGGGTAGTTGCAGCATCTATATTTATGTTAATCTTATCAGCTGGTACTGATGCAACAGGTGCTGATACAAGTAATATGGGTTTTGTTAATGCAATTTTAGCTCAGATTGGTCTTATTGATAAGCCTGTTGATTTCTTAACTGAAAGTAAATGTTGGCGTTGGGTTTGGTACATTATGAACCGTTGGAAGGAAACTGGTTGGGGTACTATTATTTACTTAGCTGCTTTATCAGGCATCAGCCCTGATTTATATGAGGCTGCTGAGATTGATGGTGCTAATAGATTTAAGCAGACTTGGTACATAACTCTTCCTTCACTTATGAATACAATCTTAGTTGTATTTATTCTTAACCTTGCTAAGATTATGAATATTTTCGAGTCTGTATTCGTACTTTACAACTCACTTGTTTATGATGTATCTGACGTTATTCAGACTTATGTATATAGAGTCGGTATTGTTGGTTTATTTAAGTCTGTTGTATCTCTTATTCTCGTATCTGCTTCTGATGTTATCAGTAAGAAGGTTAGAGGATACGGTATTGTATAAGGAAGGAGCTATTGAGGAATTATGAAGAAAAAATTTAATTTATTTCATCCACAGTACGCTGCCCGTTCTTGGTTCGTATTGTTTAACACAATTTTCTTTATTGTATTAATGGCAATAATGATTGTACCAATTTTTAAGATTTTCTGTGACTCTATGATAAACCAGACTGTTTATGGTTTGAATCTTTTGCCAAGAGGTATTGACCCTGATACAGGAGCAATGAGATGGTTTAATACTATAGCTTACAAGAGAATTGTAACTGACCCTGCATTGTATCATCCATTCTGGGTTTCTATTTATACTACAATTTTAACTACATTCTTAGGTTTGTTAATTTCTACATTAGGTGCTTATGTACTTATTCAGAGAGATATGCCCGGTGTTAAGCTCTTTGGTTATGCATTACTTTTTACAATGATATTTAATGCAGGTCTTATCCCTACATTCTTAGTTATGAAGAAGGTTGGTTTACTTGACTCTATCTGGGCTGTAATTGTTCCAACATCTATGAATGTGTATAACTTAGTACTTATGAGAAGTTTCTTTGAAGGTATTCCTGCCAGCTTGTTTGAGGCTGCTGAAATTGACGGTTGTACTCCTATGGGTATATTTATTAAGATCGTACTTCCATTATCAAAGGCTGCTCTTGCATCTATCGGCTTATTCTTTGCTGTAGCTGCATGGTCTGAGTACTTCCATTATGTAATTTATATTAAGTCATCTGACAAATATAACTTCCAGTATAAGTTAAGAGACCTTTTCCAGGATAAGCAGGATTCAAGTGAAGGTACAAGAATTAATACTAACACTCTTAAGAGTGCTGCAGTTATTGTATCTATTGTTCCATTTATGTTTATCTATCCATTCTGCCAGAAGTATTTTATGACTGGTGTAACAATGGGTGCTGTTAAGGAATAATTTTAATTAATACATATTAATA
>CABVEG010000222.1 GCA_902497185.1 uncultured Eubacteriales bacterium
AAATGGCAAAATATTACAAAAACTTTTATTTAACCTAAAATATGGAAAATTTATGGTAATTTACAGAAAAATAGGTTAAGATATAATAAAGTAATTAAATTATGAGGAGGCTATTATGAAATTTGGATATATAAGAACAGCTGCGGCAACACCTTTAATTAAGGTTTCTGACTGTAAATACAATACTGAAAAAATTATTTCTTCTATAAAAGAGGCATATAATAATAACACGGAGATTATCGTATTTCCGGAACTTAGTGTTACAGGTTATACCTGCGGTGATCTGTTTTTGCAAAGAAGACTTTTGTCTGCCGCCCTTAAATCTGTTTATGATATTAAATATGCCATAAAAGATATGAATATTGTCACTGTTGTAGGCTTTCCTTTTGAATATGCCGGTAATCTTTATAATTGTGCTGCTGTTTTGTACAAGGGCACAACATTAGCTATTGTTCCTAAAAGCTATCTTCCAAATTATAATGAATTTTATGAAATGAGATGGTTTAAAGAGGCTCTTAATGAAACAATACTTATTGACTTTTTAGGTGATGAGGTGCCTTTTGGTACAGACGTAATCATAAAGTCGGCTTATATGCCTGAGTTTTCTCTTGGTGTTGAAATTTGCGAGGATTTGTGGAGTGTTATTCCACCATCTCTTAATCACGCACTTGCAGGAGCAACAATTATTGCAAATCCATCAGCGGGCAATGAAATAACAGGAAAGGATGTTTACAGAAAATCTCTTGTTGAAAGTCAGTCTGCAAGAATTATAGGAGGATATATTTATGCCTGTGCAGGTGAGGGTGAGTCTACTACTGACGTTGTTTATTCAGGTCATAATATTATAAGCGAAAACGGTATTACACTTAATGAATCTAAGCGTTTTAAAAATGGCATAATTTACGGCGATATAGATGTTTATAAAATTTGCAGTGAAAGACAGAGAAATACTTCTTTCAGAACTGATGACAGCAATTACACTATAGTTGAAATTGATTTTAAACCCAATAAGGGAGAAATTAATCGTTTTATTGATCCGGCACCCTTTGTGCCAAAGGATTTAAGAAAAAGAGCTAAACGGTGTGAGGAAATCATTAATATTCAGGCTTTTGGTCTTAAAAAGAGAATTGAGCATATTGGCTGCAAAAATGTAGTTATAGGCATAAGCGGCGGTCTTGACTCAACACAGGCTCTCATTGTTACGGCAAGAGCCTTTGAACTTGCAGGTATGGATAAAAAGGGAATTATAGCAGTAACCATGCCCTGTTTTGGTACAACTGACAGAACATATAACAATGCAGTAAGTCTTGTTAAAAAACTTGGGGCTACTCTTGTTGAAATTAATATAAAAAAGGCTGTTATGCAGCACTTTGCAGATATTGGGCACAATGCTGATGTTCATGATTTAACATATGAAAATTCTCAGGCAAGAGAAAGAACAATGATTCTTATGAATATGGCATCTAAGTACAAGGGGTTTGTTGTTGGCACGGGAGATTTAAGCGAGCTTGCCCTTGGATGGGCAACATATAACGGTGATCATATGAGTATGTATGGAGTAAACTGCTCTATTCCCAAAACCCTTATTAAGTACCTTATTCAGTATGTTGCAGACACAACTGATGATGGGGAACTTAAAAATATTCTTACGGATATTTTAGATACTCCTGTATCTCCGGAACTTTTACCTCCTGACGAAAATGGTGAAATTGCACAAATTACAGAGGATGTTGTGGGTCCTTATGAACTTCATGATTTCTTTTTATACAATATGATGAGATTGGGATTTGAACCGGATAAGATCTTCTATATTGCGCAGATCGCCTTTAAGGATAAGTATGACAATGAAACTATTTATAAATGGCTCAGAAATTTCTATTGGAGATTCTTTACACAGCAGTTTAAAAGAAGCTGTTTACCCGATGGTCCAAAGGTAGGTTCAGTCAGTCTTAGCCCCAGAGGAGATTGGAGAATGCCAAGTGATGCTTCTGTTAATACGTGGATGGAGGTACTTGACAGAATTAAAGAGGAATATAAATTTAATTAAATATTGTTTAAAATTGTAAATTTCCTCTTGTATTAATTTGAAATTAGGTATATATTTATATAATAAATATTTAATTGTAAAATGAAAGGAAATATATTATGGCAAAAAAGGTAATTGCTGTTTTATTCGGCGGACAGTCATCAGAGCATGATGTATCAAAGGTAAGTGCAGCTACTATTATTTCAAAGATAAATCAGGATAAATATACAATTATTCCTATATACATTACTAAGGAAGGACACTGGCTTCTTTATGACGGTCCTGTTGAGAATATCCAGAATGACACTTGGGAGAAGTTTGCAACATCTGCTATTTTAAGCCCTGATGCTACTCACAAGGGAATTTTCAGAATAGTTGGTGAAAAGCTTAAGCTTATACCTGTGGATTTAGTATTTCCTGTTTTACACGGTGCAAACGGTGAGGACGGTACTATTCAGGGGCTTTTTGAGCTTGCTAAAATCCCTTATGTTGGCTGTGGTGTGCTTTCATCAGCAGTAAGTATGAATAAGGCTTATACTAAGATTGTAGTTGAAAAGCTTGGTATTTGTCAGGCTAAATATGCGGTAGTTTACAGGTATGATGTTGAAAATAATATTGAGGAAGCAATTGAGAAAATTGAAGAAACCTGCGGCTATCCATGCTTTGTTAAGCCTGCCTGTGCAGGCTCAAGCGTAGGTATTACAAAGGCACACAACAGGAATGAGCTTGTTGACGGTCTATGGGTTGCAGCTAAAGAGGACAGAACTATTGTTGTTGAGGAAAATATTACAGGATATGAACTTGAATGTGCTGTGCTTGGTAATACTGATGTTAAGGCATCTGCTGTAGGTCAGGTTCTGGCTGCTGCTGAATTTTATGACTATGATGCAAAGTATAATAACAAGGAATCAAAAACTGTAATTCCTGCACCTATTCCGGAGGAAAAAACAGAGGAGATAAGAAAAAATGCCGTTAAGATATTTAAGGCTCTTGAGGGCAGAGGCTTGTCAAGAGTGGATTTCTTTATGGAAGAAGGCACTGGCAGAATTGTGTTTAATGAGATAAATACGCTTCCGGGATTTACTCCTATAAGTATGTATCCTATGTTATTTAATGAAGTAGGAATTACGACAGAAGAACTTGTTGACAAAATTATTGATTTAGGGTTTAGCAGAAACGAGGACTGATTATGGATAACAGACCCATTGGCGTTTTTGACTCAGGTGTTGGCGGATTGACTGTGGCAAAACAGATTATTAAGATTCTTCCCTGTGAGGATATTGTGTATTTCGGTGATACAGCAAGAGTTCCTTACGGTGCAAAAAGTCCTGAAACTATAACAAAGTTTTCTGAACAAATTATAAGATTCCTTCTTGAAAAAAATGTAAAGGCAGTTGTTATTGCATGTAACACAGTAAGCTCAAATTGTTATGAAAGTCTTTCAGAAACATTTAAGGAACTTCCTATTATTGAGGTTGTTACTCCGGGAGTTGAGAGCTGCCTTAAAACTACAAAAAACAAAAAGGTTGGACTTATAGGCACTAAAGGAACTGTTACAAGCGGCGC
>CABVEG010000223.1 GCA_902497185.1 uncultured Eubacteriales bacterium
CTTTTTGAATTACGGTGTCGCAAAGAAATTCACTATTTCTTGAAAAATTTAGTTTTTTGACAGTCTGAAGCCTATTGCCTTTTTTAATAAGACAATAGGCTTTTATTACACCCCAAATAGATCCTTTAAAATTTTATCAGGTGACATATTGACATACCCTTCTTCATCTTTTAAAACGGTCCAGCTGAATTTATCATAATGGGTTAAATATGAGGTATCTCTTGAAATTTCAGGGTATCTGTCATACCATTCACAAAAAAACAATTTCATATATTTTCGTGCGATATTTACAGCCTCAGAATTTTTATTTCCACTATGTGTAAATGTTCCGCTTAACTGAACTCCCGGAGGGCTGGAATGTAAAAGCAGAATACTGCCGTCACAGCATTTTCCAAGAGAAATATATACGTGTTTACAGCAGCTGCAATTACTGCACATTATATCTCCTGCTTTAATATCATTATCTGATGTGACTTTGCCATAATCCATTTTTGAAAGCATTGTACCCACTTTATAAGAATTTGTTACATAATCTCTGCCATCATTAAAAACATTATAAATAACCCAACCTACATAAGCTGAACAATCAAGACCCTTATGTATTACATTTATATCTTTATTATAATCATAATCCTTAAAATTATAGCTGCTGTCCTGTTTTTTTGCAAATTCAATCCAGCTTTCAGATAACCCTAATGTCATAGCCTCCTTACCTGCACCATTATCAGTTTCATTCCAGCCTCCGCCATAAATATACATTACCTTTCCTACAGGTTCAAAAGCTGTTATTATAAAGTTTTTAACTGTTTTTAAACCTCTTTTTCCTTCCATAACATTTTTCATTAATATCACCCTCTTTTAATAAAGTATTTTAATCTTAATATAATTATGTCATACATTGCAAAAATTTAAGCCCATGAATAACTCATGAGCTTAAAATAAATTTGTTATTTAATTATTACCAATATTATAGCTTCTATCAAGTACATTTTGTAATATCATTGCAACATCATTAGATTCAACTACACCGTTTCTGCTTACATCAATATAGTTGAGAACAGCATCAGGTATACCTGTCTTTTCAGGTGCCAGTGTATAATTTAATACAAGAGCTACATCCAATATATTAACCTCTTTACTGTTATCAGCATCACCCCAAACCATATTTGTATTTTCTGTAGTTGTTTCTGAAGTCTGTTCCGTAGTTATTTCCGTTGAGGATTCTGTTACACTTCCCTTAGCAGTAAAGCCTATATAAGCATATCTTGCCTTTGAACCGCTAGTGTATACATAATACGTACTGTCCTTCTTAACGTTAAATCTTATAACATCAAATCTGTTAGCACCTGCACTGTTGTCAATAACCTTTAAAGTTTCGCCATCACCTGTTACATAACTTACCTTGCCTGTACCTGTACGCATAGCCACCGTAATTGTACCGTCATCAGTAGGCTTAATACCTACATAACAGCCTGTAACAGGAATATCCGTACCTCCATTAGGAGATAAATTATCAGCAGTCTTAGGTGAATTATCACTTGAAACATAACCGTTTACTACATAATAACAGCCATTATCATCATAATATGTGTTATTTCCCTTGCCTGCACTAAAGGCTTCACCGCACCATATATTATTTGCAGGTGTTGTTGATATCTTTGAAAGATCCCACACATATTCATCCTCAAGCTTACTCTCTTTAGGTGCTTCCGTTGTTACCTCTGTAGTAGATTCTGTTGAAATTTCTTCTCCCTTAACATCTTCACCGCCTGCCTTTACAAGCTGTGATTCATAATTCATAACAGCACTTTTAAGTCCTTCTATTATACTTCCTGAATTATTATCAGCATCTGTAAATGTCCATTTTAAATCTCCGCCGTTTAGCCTGCCTGAATTATTTATAACCTTTTCTTTAACATCCTCTGCTGCATCAGGAGTATAACCGTACATTGAAGCAGCCGTATCAAAATTATTATATGCCCAGCCGCCCTTAACAGCCGTTACATTTGATGGAACCTGTTCCTTTTGAGAAGTCACGCTGTAGCCGTCAATCTGTCCTGCCACAGGAGTATTATTCTGATTAAAGAAAGTAGAATAACCTGTCATATAATTACCATATTCCTTAATCATTCCACCATCCTGATTAGAAAGATTTTTACTTCCCTCGAATACACCGTTTCCTCTGTATGAATCACTTCCCTGTGAACCAATCATCATAGGTCTGTCACAGTTTTCAAAATAGTTGCTTTCCACAAATACTGAAGCCTGTTCACAAGCTGCGGCACCATAACCGTTGCCCACATAATAATTATTATAAACATGAGTATTGCCTACTACACATCTTGGATGACGTGAATCTGCATGGTCAAACCAATTGTGATGATATGTAACATTTACTTTTGCAGTAGGGTCTGTCATATTATTAAGCTCCCACTGACCACCTGAAAATGTTGTTTTTCCCGTATCATAAAAATGATTGTTTGATACCGTAACATAATCTGTCTGATGCTTCATATCAATTGTACCGTCGCCTTTTTTCTGATCATCCTCTGCTCCCGGTGCACCATAGTAGAAATCCATATTATGAATAAATATATTATAGTTTTCAGTATCAAATGAAAGTGCATCTCCATCAGTACCCTGACAATGCCACATAATCGCAAAGTTCCTAAATTCAATATTTTGAGTTCTCTTAACGGAAATTCCCCAACCATGTAATACTGCGTCTTCTCCTACGCCCTCAAATGTAACATTTTTATTGTTTTCAATTCTCATTGTGTGATCGGCATTTATATTTTCAGGAGCTCTGACCTTACCTAAAACTCTGACAGATAAAGGTGTATCGATCTTATTTTTATTTCTGTAGGAAATAATTCCATTTATACCCACACCTTTACTTGTATCACTACTAATTGTAACAGTGTTTCTGTTTGCATCTGTTAAATATACAACATCTGCATCTGCTCGTAATGTGCCGTCTTTATTATAGGCGCCTGTTGTATACTTATTTGGTGAAGCCTCTGAAAAAGCAAAGCCTTCTCTTAAATAGCTGTCAACCTTTAAAACAGGTGTTTCTGTTGCTGCTGATGTAATTTCATTACCATCCTTAACCGGAACAATCTTCATAATATAGTTTCCCTTTGCAAGACCTAAGGCATCTGCTCTTGAGTAATCGGCATACTGCCTTACAAGCATATCATCAAGCTTGGTATAATTGCCTTCCTCAGGCTTAATATACGCATTGTAACCTTCTGCGCCTGTATAGGAAGTCCACTCAACATAAGCACTTTCATACCAGCCCTTACTTTCAGTAATCGAAACATTACTTGTACTTATATCTGCTGTATTTATATTTATTTCCTCTGCAAAGGAACTGCTTGTTCCCCATATTCCCGCAAAAGAAATTATTCCCGCCATAAAAGCACAAATAATTTTTTTTGAAAATATCCCTTTTTTCATTAAATAATGCCTCCTCGTAGATAAAATACTCTCTATATTCCGTTAATATATTATAATTATATCACATAGATTTTTACAGTTAAATATACACATATTATAATATTTAACAATAATTTAAATATTTTTTATAA
>CABVEG010000224.1 GCA_902497185.1 uncultured Eubacteriales bacterium
GCAATAACAATTACTAAAATATAAAAAATCACCATAAACCCTCATCCTTTCAAATTTATATTTTAACAATAACTTTTAAATTAGTTTTATCTAAATTCAACACTGCCTAAAACAGGTATGCCACCTCCATTATTTCTTTCAATTTTTAACTGTGCAACACCAGATACATTTATTGCAAAGTTCTTGGGAAGTTCGCCACCTCTTACAGTGATTGTATCAATTAATCTTCCATCTCCATAAAAACTTATAATGCTCTCACGATCTTCATCTGTACCATCTTCCATACCATATACACCACTTATAGATGTATAAAGACCATTTAAATTATAAAAAGCATTACTATTGCCATGATACATTTGCAGACTATTCACATAGCTTTTACCACCCATTGTAACTGTTGTTTCATAAGCACCATCTCTCTGATAAGCCTGAAGCTGCTGACCTAAATAACTTTTAACACCACTCTTACCCAAATACACCGTATTAGTACTTCCATCATAAGTCACCTCTTTACCAACAGCCTCACCTACAGCTCTTACCGGCAAATATGTAGTACCATTGTAAATAAAAGGCTCAACCTCTTTACCTGCCGTATCTCTTGGTGTCATTTGAACGCCGTCCACGCAGATTTTAATATTCTTAAAGACCGCCTGTATTGTCCTAACACCATCATAGCCCATAACAGGTATAGCACCCATTACGGTTGCACCTAAAACACACCCAAATACCATTGACTTAAAATTTAACTTCATATTATTGCCTCCTTTAAAATTATTTATAGCTTAATTTCCTTAAACACTGCATCTTTATCCTCCTGAACTATTCCCAAATACCTTTTTGTCACATTAAAATTGCTGTGATTATAAATAGCCATAATAACAGCGGGTTGAGTTCCCTTTTTCCATGCATGGTAGCCGAATGTTTTTCTAAGAGAATGACAGCTTATATCCGGAATACCTGTATCACAACAAGCTCTTTTTATAATCTTATGAACCTGCACTCTGCTTATAGGCTTATCTGCCCTTCCACTGAAAACATAATTTCCTACATTAATACCGCTATCCATATAAAACTTAACCGCTGTTTTAATATTATTATTAATATAAACAGACTGTTGTTTACCTGTTTTTTTCTCATTAAGTTCCAGATAAGTTTTACATTTCTTATTTTTAAAATCATGCCACCTTATATTAAGCACATCACTTATTCTTAAAGCTGTGTTAAGGCATACTGTGACAAGAAGATAATTTCTGTACTCCTTTCTTTCAAGAAAATAATTTTTGAGTTTTGATACATCCTTCAATGATCTTAATGGTTTTACCGCTTTCATATTTTAAATCCTCCTTTTTTAGTTAACACAATATATAATTGTGTTAACTTGTTCATTTAAAAAAACAAAGAAAATATCAGTATTTAATTGACATATTTTCTATTTTACTTTATAATATATACATAAATTACCAATTCATATTTTGAATAATATCTAACAGCATTTGAAAAGATATATATGTTCTTTAAAAGTTAACACAATTATATATTATGTTTCATACCAAAAAGCGACATTTATAAATATTTTAGTTCTTAACAAAATTTTTTCAAAATATTCTTGACAAATACATACACTTGTGTTAAAATACCTTTTGTTATTAAAGAAGAAGCTCCACTTCTCACCTTACGACTTTCGTGTTTTAAGGTTAAACATTTTCACTTATATGTGTTAATTGTGAGATTACGAGCGGACTTTGTCTGCTTTTTTTATTTTATGGAGCAGCAGCAATTAAATTTTTAGGAGGTGCCTACTATTACCGATTTAATGATTAACGGACAGATAAGGGACAAAGAAATTCGTCTTATTAGCGATACCGGCGAACAGGTTGGAATTATGTCAGCCAGAGATGCTCAAAAGCTTGCTGATGAAAAAAATCTTGACTTAGTTAAGATTTCACCACAGGCTAAGCCACCGGTGTGCAAAATTATGGATTACAGCAAGTACAAGTTTGACCTTGCTAAGAAAGAAAAGGAAGCAAAGAAGAAGCAAAAGGTTATTGAAACCAAAGAGGTTCGTCTTTCTCCAAACATTGATACTCACGATGTACAGACTAAGGTCAAGAATGCTATTAAATTCCTTAAGGCCGGTAATAAGGTTAAGGTAAGCATCAGATTTAGGGGACGTGAATTGGCACGTCAGGATGCTGCAATAGAAATAATGAAGAACTTTGCAGTTCAGGTTTCAGAGTATGGTCAAATTGAAAAAGATCCAAAAATGGAGGCAAGAACTATGGCAATGTTCTTAGGTCCAAAAACTAACTAATTTTTTCAGGAGGAAAGTAAAATGCCTAAATTAAAGACAAGAAAAGCTGTAGCAAAGCGTGTTTCTGTTACAGGTACTGGTAAGATTAAGAGAACTAAAGCTAATAAGCAGCATATCTTAACTAAGAAGAATACAAAGAGAAAGAGAAGCTTAAGACAGGCTACTCTCGTAGATTCAACTAACGTTAAGGTTATGAGAAAAGAATTACCATATATCTAAGGAGGACACTATAAATGGCTAGAGTTAAGGGTGCATTAGGTGCACGTAAAAGACATAAGAAAGTATTAAAGATGGCTAAGGGTTACTTTGGTGCCAGAAGTAAGCAGTACAGAGTAGCTAAGCAGTCAGTTATGAAGGCTATGGCTCATAGCTTCGCAGGCAGAAAGCAGACTAAGAGAGCTTACAGAAGACTTTGGATCGTTAGAATCAATGCTGCTGCAAGAATGAACAACATTTCTTACAGCCAGTTTATGAACGGTCTTAAGAAGGCTGACATCACTATTAACAGAAAGATGTTAGCTGATTTAGCTGTTAATGATATGAGTGCTTTCACATCATTAGTTGATAAGGCTAAGGCTGCTTTATAATAAGAATAATGAAAAGAATCTTTACTAATGTAAGGGTTCTTTTTTATTTCGCCTTTAAATCAGCTTACATTTATGATATAATAAAAACGCAAAGATAAAAACACTCTTCGGTTGGTAGTCCGAAGGCATTTTATAATGTAAGTAACCTGCCTCCTTGGTTGTCCATTCTTCGCTTAATAATATTTAAGGAGGATTTCTTATGGACAAAGGAAGCGGTAAGCTATCAGTATTTTTTGAAAATCCATTTTGGGTTGGTATATTTGAAAGGTATGACAAAGGCAAGCTGTATGTTTGCAAAGTCGTCTTTGGCAGCGAGCCTAAAGATGGTGAGATTTTAGAATTTATACTAAAAAATTATTACAGGCTAAATTTTAGTCCGTCTGTTGATTGTGTGATTTCGGAAAGGAAAATTAATCCTAAAAAAATGCAAAGGAACATCAGAAAAGAACAAGCTAAAGCCTATATAGGTACTAAGTCCCAACAAGCATTAAAATTACAACATAAACAAACAAAAGCCGAAAGTAAAGCTTTAAAGAAAAGGTTAAAACTTGAACTGGAGGAAAAAAAGTTTGCTCTTAAACAACAGAAAAAGAAAGAGAAACATGGGGCTGTCGCAAATTAGTTTTTTTAGACTAATTTGCACTCAGCCTCATTTTATT
>CABVEG010000225.1 GCA_902497185.1 uncultured Eubacteriales bacterium
AATTAATCATTTCATTTTTTTTGATTTCATTGTAGCTTATGTCTTTGCTCATTATTTTATCCTCTTTTCATTATTATACTGATTAATTATAGATGAGTTTTGTAAACTTGTCTTGCATAATGAGGTAAATAATGAGTAAATAAAAGAGGCTGCCAGGCAGCCCCTAAAAATTATTCACAAACAACAATAGATACCGGATTGTTAAAAGGAGGTATGCTCATAGTCATAGCCTCACCGTATTCCACAACAAGTTTAGTATCAACTGTAATTGAGTCAATATCAACTGTATTTCCATTAAGGTCAGTAACTTTTACATTATCACTTTTATTAAGCCTTACTTCACCTTTTACGGAATCATTAAACAAAATTTCTTCATCAGAAACCTCTGTAACAATACCGGTAAAACCTTCAGCAGCAATTTTGTCCGTTGCTTCTTCATCTGTCTTAATATTTAATATATTACCGTCATATTCTACTTCATATGAAAGTAGGTCTGTAATAACATCTACGGGAATATAAGATGTAGAATTTACAACAATAGGTGCGCTGCTTAATGGCATAGGTGCTGTTTTGGAAAAAGTGTAGCCATTTTCGCCAATGCTAAATGTTATATATAGAGGTCCTCCGTTTGATAATACAACGGTTTTTGTTTCTCCAATCCATTCAACATTTAAGCCTAAAGCTTCTGCTACCGGTCTTACGGAAATATATGTATTACCGCTTTCTTCTATAACACTGCTGTTTTCAATGGCTGCGTTGTTAATTGTCACACTTCCTGCGGCAACAGCTGATGTACTAAATGCACTTATTAATGCTAATGTGCATAAAATTTTCTTTTTCATAAGTTTTCACCCCTTTCAAGAAATAGTATATAGTATTTCTTGGTATAAAGCAATTAAGGAATTATGAAGTTTTTTGAATATAACCGCCAATATATGTAAAACCTAAATCAGAGGTGATAATGTGGTAAAGAAAATGATATTTATAATGTCTTTAATACTTAGTGTAAACTGCTATGGTGCAGAAAAAAAGCCTGATGTTAATGCACTTTCCGCTGTTTTAATTGATGGGGATACTGGAAGGGTACTTTGGGGGAAGGATGAAAATAAACCCATGGCAATGGCAAGTACTACTAAAATAATGACAGCAATTATTACTCTTGAAAATTCAGACCTTCAGGATAAAGTTATTGTATCAAAAAATGCCACTCTTGCTCCTCCGGTAAAAATGCATTTGCAGCAGGGTGAGGAGCTCACACTTGAACAGCTTTTGTATGCTTTGCTTATGCAAAGCTCAAATGATGCTGCAGTTGCCATAGCAGAAAAGGTTGGAGGAAGTGTTGACAATTTTTGCCTAATGATGAATAAAAAAGCAAGAGAGCTTGGCTGTACCGATACTGAATTTGTTACACCAAATGGACTTGATAAGGGCAACCATCATTCCACCGCAAGAGATATGGCTTTAATAGGTGCTTATGCAATTAAAAATAAGGAATTTATAAGGATAAGCAATACTCAGAATGTTTCCTTTACGTCAAATAAAAAAAACTATTCCATTGTTAATAAAAATCAACTTTTAAATTCCTATGAAGGTGCTATTGGTATAAAAACAGGCTTTACGGGTAAGGCAGGACACTGCTTTGTAGGTGCGGCAAAAAGAGGTGATGTAACACTTGTTTCCGTTGTTCTTGCAAGCGGATGGGGAACAGCAGGTAAGGCAAATAAATGGAAGGATACAAGGGAAATTTTAAATTATGGCTTTGATAATTATAAAAAATATAGTATAATAGGAAATAATATAGATATATGCGTTGATAAAGCTAAGATTTCTAAAACCTCACTAAAATATAAAAATAGTGTTGAATTGCTTTTGAATAAAGATGAAAAAAGTAATATATCTTTTAAAAATAATGTGCCTGACTTGATTGAAGCGCCAATTATTGAAGGAGATAAAATTGGTACAGGTGAGGTTTATGTAGGCAGCTCCAAAATTGCAGAAATTGACATAATTGCCACAGAAAATATTGAAAAGCACAGTCTTGGCAATAGCTTTAACAAAATAATAAAGGATTGGATAAAATTAGTATGCTGATGAGATTACAAAAGTACCTTGCAGAGGCACAGGTTGCCTCAAGACGTAAGGCGGAGGAAATAATATTGCAGGGCAGAGTAAGTGTAAACGGCAATATAGCAACAGAGCTTGGCACTAAGGTTGAAAGTGACAGCGACATAGTCGAAGTTGATGGGAAAAAGGTAAGTATATGCCAAAATGCAGTATATATTGTGCTTAATAAGCCTGAGGGTTGTGTTACTACGGTTAAGGATCAGTTTAACCGAAAAAGTGTTTTAGATTATGTAAAAGATGTAAAGGAAAGAATTTATCCTGTAGGCAGACTTGATTATGATACATCAGGTCTGCTGATTCTTACTAATGACGGTGAACTTACATATAAGCTGACTCATCCTAAGCACAATATTGAAAAAACATATATTGCTGATGTTGACAGAGAGCCTGACAGCAATGATATGGAGAAATTTAAAAATGGACTTATAATTGACGGCAGAAAAACTGCCCCTGCTGAAATAGAAATTATAAAAAAAGGCAGGCTTACATCCCTTAAAATAAAGATACATGAGGGCAGAAACAGGCAGGTAAGAAAAATGTGTGCTGCAATTAATTGTAATGTTGTAAGGCTTAAAAGAATTGCAGAGGGTAATATTGAGCTTGGCAAATTAGAAAAAGGAAAGTACAGATACCTTACGGACGAGGAAATAATGTATTTAAAAGGTCTATAAAAATATAAACAAGACAAATGTTGTATTTTAAGCACAAAAATTAAATCATACTTTAATATATCATTATAAAATTGAAAGGGGTTTTATAATTGAAAAATTTGAAAAGTAATGACAATATGACAGAAGGTTCAATTTTAAATGCTGTTGTAAGGCTATTTATACCTATTGCACTTGGAATATTTTTTCAGCAGTTGTATAATACCAGTGATGCCATAATTGTTGGTAATTTTGTTGGCAAAGAAGCCTTGGCTTCGGTAGGAGGTCCCACAGGTGCAATAGTAAATTTAATTGTAGGTTTTTTTACCGGTGTTTCATCAGGTTCAGCAGTTATAATATCCCAAATGTATGGGGCTAAAAACAGTGAGGGAATAAGTAAAACAGTACATACATCTATAATGCTTGCAATTTTGTCCGGATTGATTTTTACGATAGCAATACTTTTATTTGCAGCTGATATGTTGAGGCTTATGGGTACTCCCGAGGATATTATGGATTATTCAATTCAATATTTTAAAATATACTCTATAGGAATGATTCCGTCACTTATATACAATATGGGCGCATCTATACTGCGAGCAACAGGAGATACCAAAAGACCATTGTTTTATTTAATTATAACTTGTGTAATAAACGTTGTACTTGATATAATATTTATTGTAGGTTTTAAGCTAGAAGTTGCGGGAGCAGCAATAGCAACAGTTATTTCTCAAGTAATAAGTGCATTAATTATAATAATTGTAT
>CABVEG010000226.1 GCA_902497185.1 uncultured Eubacteriales bacterium
GGTCCCCACCTTAGCATACTGCAAGAAATGCAAGCATTTCTTGCAAGCGTGTCGACTTTATCGACACGCAGAAGGGATTGCAAAATGCAATCCCTAAACTTTTTATTTATAAATTGGATAACCAACCTTTTTCTTAACCTTAGTTAAAGTCTTATTAGCAATATACGATGCCTTTTCGGCACCCTCTTTCATTACTTTTTCAATATATGCCTTGTCAGCTGAATATTCCTTAAACTTCTGCTGAATTGGCTCAAGCTCTGCAACAACAGCTTCTCCAACACCAGTCTTAAATTCGCCATATCCACAGCCCTTAAATTCAACTACAGCCTCGTCAATAGATTTACCTGTTACTGCTGAATAAATATTTAAAAGATTGCTTACACCGGGCTTGTCCTCACCATATCTTACCTCTGTGTCGGAATCTGTTACTGCCCTCTTAATCTTATTCCTAATAACATTAGGGTCATCAAGAATATAAATAACATTATTAGCATTGTCACTTTCTGACTTACTCATTTTTCTTTCAGGATTTTGCAAGCCCATAATTCTGGCGCCAACCTTTGGGATATACGGATCAGGAATTTTAAATACATCACCATAAACACTGTTAAATCTGCCTGCAATATCCCTGCATATTTCAAGATGCTGCTTCTGGTCAGCACCAACAGGCACTAAGTCACTCTGATATAACAATATATCTCCTGCCATTAATACAGGATAAGTATAAAGACCTGCATTAATATTGTCAGCGTGTTTTGCAGACTTGTCCTTAAACTGTGTCATTCTGTTAAGCTCACCCATATAAGTAAAGCAATTTAAGATCCAAGCAATTTCAGCATGAGCCTTTACATCTGACTGAACATAAATAATATGCTTTTCAGGATCAAGACCAATAGCAAGGAATAATGCAACTAAATCCTTTGTTCTCTGTCTTAGCTGTGTTGGGTCCTGTCTTACTGTAATGGCATGCATATTGGCAACACCAAAAAGACAATTATATTCATTCTGCAAATTTTTCCAGTTCTTCAATGCACCAATATAGTTGCCGAGAGAAGGCACACCTGATGGCTGCATTGCACTATATATAATTTTTTTCTTTTCTTCACTCATTTTTCATTTCACTCCGATTTCTAAAATTTTACAATGTGGCTGCCATTACTGCCTTTATGGTATGCATTCTGTTTTCAGCTTCATCAAACACAACAGACTGTGAAGATTCAAATACTTCGTTTGTTACCTCCATTTCAGTAATGCCAAACTTATCTCCCATTTCTTTGCCAATTTTTGTATTAAGGTCATGGAAAGCAGGTAAGCAATGCATAAATATTGCATTTTCTCCTGCATTCTCCATAACAAACTTATTAACCTGATATGGTGAAAGCTCCTTAATTCTTGATGCCCAAACCTCATCAGGTTCGCCCATAGATACCCATACGTCAGTGTAAATAACATCTGCATTTTTAGTACCCTCTTTTACATCTTCAGTAAGTGTAATGGTTGATCCATTAGCCTCAGCAATTTTTCTGCACTCTGAAACAAGTTTTTCATCAGGGAAATATGCCTTAGGTGCACAAGCTGTAAAGTTCATACCCATTTTAGCACATCCTGCCATAAGAGAATTACCCATATTGTAACGGGCATCACCCATATATACAAAGTTTACACCCTTTAATTTTCCTAAATGCTCTCTTATTGTTAAAAAGTCTGCTAAAATCTGTGTAGGATGAGATTCATTAGTAAGACCGTTCCATACAGGAACACCTGCATACTTGGCAAGCTCCTCAACTATTTCCTGACCAAATCCCCTGTACTCAATGCCATCAAACATTCTGCCAAGTACTCTTGCTGTATCTGCTATGCTTTCTTTTTTGCCGATTTGTGAACCGGACGGATCAAGATATGTGGAACCCATACCCAAATCAGATGCAGCAACCTCAAAGGCACATCTTGTTCTTGTGCTTGTCTTTTCAAAAATAAGAGCAACATTTTTTCCCTTTAATGTATCAACAGGAATACCTGCTTTTTTCTTGGCCTTTAAATCTGATGCCAAGTCCAATAAATATTCTAATTCTTCAGTTGAAAAATCCAAAATCTTAAGGAAATTTTTTCCCTTTAAATTAACACTCATTCCAAAATCCTCCTAAAAGTTATAAGATGATTATACAACAAATTTTTTTAATTGTACATAAAAAAATCACTATTTTACTAAATTTTTGTCCAAGCTGTGGTATAAATATTAATTTCGGGGTCAATAATAGGCTTAGGAGGTGTAGTTATGGACAAAAACGAAAATTATAACAAAAAAGGCTTTTACACTATATTATATACCCTTGCAGCAGTATTTATTATTTTAGCTTTTGGTATTTCCATATTAAACAGTGGAAATTCAAGCAGCGGTAATGATGTTGATCTTGAGGAAAACATAGCTCCTGTTGACAAGTCAAATGTAAAGCCTTTAAGTACAACAGAAACTACAACAATGGAAGTAAAAGCAGAGGCTGTAACAGAAGCTATTACACAAAGCACAGCAAATAACAACGTCAACGACAATGGGGAATTAAGTCTTTTTGATGACAGTCAGGAAATGGAGTGGCCTGTATCAGGTCAAATAGTAATGGATTTTAGCACTGACACGGGTATTTATGACAGAACTCTTGAACAGTACAGAACAAATGATTCTATTTGCATTGCTGCCGAAGCAGGTACAGAGGTATGTGCGGCAGCAGACGGCATAATTACGGCAATAACAAATGACAGAATTTCAGGTGTAACTGTAAGTGTAGACCATGGCAACGGCTGGAGCTCTACATACAGTCAGTTAGAGGAAAATCTGGCTGTATCTGAGGGTGAGGCTATACACAAGGGTGATAAAATAGGTACGGTTGCAAATCCTACAAATTACAGTGTTGCTTTAGGACCACACCTTGAATTTTCCGTATTAAACGACGAAACTCCAACTGACCCTAAATTAGTATTGGCACAGGCTGAATAATTTTTTCATAGAATCTCCGAATTTATATTCGGGGATTTTTTTAATGATAAAAGGCTGCAATATACAGCCTCTTATTTAAATCTCAATATATTCTTTTTTTCAAGAAAGCCGTAAAGCAGCACAGTAACTACAAATGCACAGCACACACCGCCAAAATCTATCCAAACATCAGTAATTCTACTAGTTCTTCCTGCAGGAAAAAGCTGTATTGTTTCATCAATGACAGCCGTGATTAAGCCCGAAAAAAGAACCTTATCCCAACATTTTTTAAAATCATAATAAAAGAGCTTAAAATCTGTGGTAATCAGAAGCCTGCGTATTCAGTAAAATGGGCAGTTTTCCTTATAATGTGTTCACTAAATTCCTTTTTAAAACCCAGACTCATTATAAAATCATTAATTATTCCAAGTACACCACCGCTTATACCTGAAGACTCTTTTCCATCAAAAGATGAGTTTATCCATATAAAAGCCAAACAGGCAGCTGTAAGTAAAAGAAATATTATTTTAATTTTTTTATTATTCATATTTATCATTAC
>CABVEG010000227.1 GCA_902497185.1 uncultured Eubacteriales bacterium
ACCTGCGGATTAAAGTCTGCGACGCTTTTTGAATTACGGTGTCGCAAGAAATTCAATTTTTCTTAAAAAATTTAGTTTTTTTGACAGTCTGAAAGGACGTTGCAAAACGTCCTTTTTTAATACAATTTATTAAACCTATGAAGTAAATTAATTTTAAGGCTTTCTTATACAGTCATTGGCAATAAGTCCGTCATAAACAAAATCCACAAGTAATTTATATGCACTGTCATTCAGATTGCCGTTATCCTGTAAAAAGCAATTTGGTACAACACCGTTTTTCTGCTGCTCTTTATCCTCATCAGTAAATTCGACGTCAATTTTATTAAGGTCATAATCTGAAAGGAATTTTCTTACGTTTAGGTAATGAGAGCCAAAATATTTTTCCATAATATTGTCATAGATTTTCATAGTTTCACCGTTGCCTTTGGGAAGACCCATAACAATATATCTGTTCTTGTTTTTGCCGCATGAATTAATTATATCCTGTATATTGACAGCTAAGTCCTCAAAATCTGACCAATTATCGTTTTCACCTATCCATATTATGTGTACATAGTCCTTGTATTCATCATCGCTGCTTGTATTAACAACAGAACCGGCAGGTATGGTAAATGCCTCTCCATCTTCATTTCTTACGAAATAATGCTTATTTTCACCTGTTTCAGGGTTCTTTTCCGTATCTCCGCCAATCATTCCATTAAATTCACCGACTGTAACAGGGTTAAAATGTGCATTGTCTGAATTTATGGCAAGAGGCCATACATAGCCGTCACCGCTTGATTCTAATTCAATATCTATAAGGTCTGCATTTTCGGGGATTGTTACACTTTTTGATATAACAAAAGGTTTTACACCAATTCTGCCAAGGATAGTCAGTACATTTTCCTGAGGTATTGCAAGATTTACTATAGGTATTTTATAGCCGTTGTCAGTTAGCTTTGTTTGTAAGCTGCCTGCGAATCCTGTATTTAATGTACCGGTACTTGCCATAAGGTCAGAGCCTATACATACTATGCCGGGTATTTCCTTTGATATTTCTGCATATAAAGCCTCCGTTTTGGCTTTATTTTCCGCAGAGGCTTTGGCATAGTTTTGCGCATTTTCTGCATTTTGTTCTATTAATTTATTGGTATTGCCGTTTAATAATATTGCAATAACAGGAATAACTATAATGAGAACTATAATTAAAACAATTGAAATTTTATTAAGAATTTTCAAACTACAACCTCCTACTTCTTAATTAAAAAAGCTAAAGAAGTCATTATGGCTTCTTTAGCTTTTGGCTTCATTTTATATTATTTTATTTTGCCTTATTGCTGTTATGTTTGTGGTTATGTTCTGAATTTGTATTATTATCAGCGTCATAGCCGTAGCCGTAACCATAGCCATAACCGTAACCATAGCCATAACCGTATTTTTTCCTGCCATATTTAGTATTGTTATCCTCAATAGAATTAATAACAACACCTAAAATATTGCCGTCTACAAATTTAATGCTTTCCATTGCCTTATCAAGCTCATCATATGTAGATATATTCTGTCTTACTACAAGCATAATACCTGCTGATATTTTTGATAAAAGCAGAGAATCCGTTACAACATTAATTGGTGAAGTATCAAGAATTATATAGTCATATAACGGATTAACCATATCAAGAAACTTTTGCATATTGCTTGAACCTAAAAGTTCTGAAGGGTTAGGAGGTGTAGGACCTGATGTAATAATATCCAGATTTTCATATACACCTTTGTTTATTATATCATCTAATTTTTTGCCCGTTAATATTGATGAAAGACCGTTTTCATTAGGCAAATCAAACATTTTATGCTGTGCAGGACGTCTTAAATCACAATCTACAAGAAGTACCTTAGCCTTTGTTTGTGCAAGGGTAATGGCAATGTTAGCAGCAGTTGTTGATTTGCCGTCACCTGAAAGAGGACTTGAAATAACAAAAGTATTGTTGTCCTGTGTTGAAAGTGTGAAGTTAAGGTTAGTTCTTAACATATTGTAGGCTTCAGTAACAGAGAAAGGCACCTTGTCTGTTATTATTGTACCTAAAGCTGTTCTTGCCTGAGCATCCTTACGTCTTAAAGAAGCAACATATTTGTGCATAAAGTTCTGCTTGCTTGTTGAACCTGAAATATGATATTCGGGTATTTCTGATAATACAGGCAGCTTGCATTTTGCCCTAAATTCATCTCCGTTATTAATTGTTCTGTTAAGTAAATATCTAATTATAATTATGGCACTTATAAGAACAAAGCCTAAAAAAGCAAATAAAATACCGCTTTTTAAAGCATTTGGTCCTGAAGGTAATAAAGGTACCTTAGCCGTATTTATGGTTTCAACAAAGCCTGTACCTACTACTCTGTTTATAACAGAAGGAGCAGTATCAGCAATAATTCTGCATATTTCTGCGGAAATAACAGGGCTTGGAGTAGTTGCGGAAATCTGTATAATTTCCGTTTCATTCACGGTGCTGAAACTTACGTAACGCAAAATACTCTTAGGGTCAATGGACTCTGTTCCGTTTTCATCAGTTGTAGTGACAAAGTACTTAGCTATTTCCTCAGGAGTACATATGGTGCTGAGTTTTTCTGCTGCAACATCCATAACTGCATCATTAGACAATATTACAATATATGTTTCGGCAAGACTTTTTGAAGCATCAATTTCAGAAAGGCTTGCATTGCTTATGACTGAACTTTTTTCATTACTCTTAACGTATAAACAGGTTGATGTAGAGTATTCCAAAGGCTTGCATATTTTTGTATAGGAATAGCCAATAATGCCGAATATCAATACAACAGCCAAAATTAACCCGATATACTTTGTAAATTCCTGAATTATCAGGCTCAGGTCAATAGTATATTCTTCGGTATTTTTTTTAGTATTCAATTTTCTTTCCTCCGATTTTATAATAAATAACCTTTTTTATTTTGCTGTCAATTCCTCAACAGTAAGTTCTTTTGCGTCACCCCATATTCTTTCAAGGGAATAAAATTCTCTGTCCTCCTTGTGAAACAGGTGAACTACTATATCGCCAAAGTCCATTAATACCCAGCTTCTGTTATGAGTTTGTATACCTTCAGTATGCTTTAATACAAAGCCTGCTTTAAAAAGCTTTTCATCTACGGAATCAGCCATTGCTTTTAACTGATTTGAATTTGAACCGCTTGCTATAACAAAGAAATCGCTTAATGTTGAAATTTTGCTTATATCCAAAACTCTGATGTCCTCGGCAAGCTTGTCCTCAAGTGCAAGATATGCAAGTTTTGCACCCTCAAGGGAATTTGTGTTACTCATTTTTTTCCTCCTTTAAATAATCCAAAGCGGCTATGCCCAATGGATGTATAATTCTGTTTTTCTTTTTATTATAATTAATTGTGCTTTCAAGTGAATATATTATAGCCTCATCTATATCCTTATATGCCAGCTTCCTTACCTTATCAAGACCTTCAAAGTATTCTCTGTTAGGTTCAATATAGTCGGCTATAAATACTATTTTT
>CABVEG010000228.1 GCA_902497185.1 uncultured Eubacteriales bacterium
CATATCTTGAGCCATTGCCTTTGCTGCTGCCAATTAATATTATTAGTGAATTAGCTACACCTATTTCATTAAGTTTCCGTTTGTTCGGTAATATTCTTGGTGGTATGATAATTATGTCAATGGTATATATGGCTTTGGGTGCTTTACCGGGTGTTTTGAAAATTTTCAATATTGGTGTACCGGCAGTATTACACGTTTACTTCGACGTATTCGCCGGCTGTATTCAGACAGTAATATTTGTTATGCTGTCAATGACGTTTATTAAGGATAAAATTCCTGAGTAATTTATTAAAAAATTTATTTATTTTCAAGGAGGATTTAAAAAATGGAAGATCCAAGAGCTTTTGTATTAGGTTGTTCTGCAATAGGTGCAGGTTTAGCAATGATAGCAGGTATCGGACCCGGTATTGGTCAGGGTTTTGCAGCAGGTAAGGGTGCTGAGGCAGTAGGTCGTCAGCCTGAGGCAAGAGGTACAATTACTTCTACCATGCTTTTAGGTTGTGCCGTAGCTGAGTCTACAGGTATCTATGGTCTTGTAGTTGCTATGATTTTATTATTTGCAAATCCATTAGTTGGTAAGATCGTTGAGGGCTAATTTTTGCATTTAAAAAATTTGCCTGAAAGGAGGTCACAAAGTGGATGGCTATGTTATAATGCTGGACCAGCAAACCTTGATTCAGGTTGCTATCCAGATAATTAATACTTGTATATTATGCTTTGCATTGTCAAAGCTTCTCTATAAGCCTGTCACTAATTTCCTTAATGCCAGAAAGGAAAAGATTGCCGATCAAATTGATACTGCTGAGGCTAAGCTTTCTGAGGCAGAGGCTTTAAAGGCTGAGTATGAGAGTAAATTAAAGAATATTGAGGCTGAAAAGAACACAATTCTTGAAGAAGCAAGATTACAGGCTAACAAGAATGGTCAGCAGATTATATCTGAGGCAAGAACTGAGGCTGAAAATATTCATTCAAGAGCTATGACTGATATTAAGAGAGAAGAAGAAAAGGCTAAAGACGAAATCAAGAAGCAGATTATTGAGGTTTCCTCAATGGTGTCCGGCAAGTTTATTGCTGCTAAGATGACAGAGGAGGAACAGAATAAGCTTGTTGATGAAACTATATCTGATTTGGAGGGTGTCGAATGGCAGGGATAATCTCCGGAAGATATGCAGAGGCTCTCTTTCAGTTAGCTGTAGAACAAAACTGTGTTGATAAATACAGTGATGAAGTAAAATTAGTTTATGATACTCTCACTAGTGACAGTGAAATTTTAAGGGTGCTTAATCACCCACAGATTGGCTCTGATAAAAAGCTTGATATTTTAAATATGGCATTTAAAGGTAGTGTTGATACTGATATTTTAGCTTTTTTATCAATTATTTTCAAAAAGAACAGAGAAAATGAGCTGACAGATATTTTAAATACATTTCTCAATAAAGTGCTTGATTATAAGGGAATTGTTACTGTTGTTGTTGAAAGTGCAGTACCACTTAAAGAAAGCAAACTTAATGAGATTAAGGACAAATTATCCAGTAAATTGAATAAGCAGGTTGAAATTGAAGCAAAGGTAGTGCCTGAACTTATCGGCGGCTTGAAGATAGCTGTGTGCGGTCATATTATTGACAACACTGTAAAGAGCCAGCTTGAGGATATGAAAAAGACATTGCTTGATTTAAGACTTGCGTAGTAAAGGAGTGTAACCTAATAATGAATATCAGACCTGAAGAAATCAGTTCCGTTATTAAGGAACAAATTAAGGGCTATCAAACAAAGCTTGATGTGTCTGAGGTGGGTACGGTTATACAGGTAGGTGACGGTATTGCCAGAGTTTACGGACTTGATAATGCCATGAGTGGTGAGCTTTTGGAATTTGAAAACGGCGTAATGGGTATGGCTCAGAATCTTGAGGAGGACAATGTTGGTGTTGTTATTCTCGGTTCAGATATGGGCATTAAGGAAGGCTCAACTGTTAAATTAACAGGCAAGGTTGCTTCCGTACCGGTAGGCGATGCCATGATAGGCAGAGTTGTAGATGCTTTAGGTAATCCTATTGATGAAAAGGGACCTATTGTAACTGACAAGTCAAGACCTATTGAAAGAGTTGCTCCCGGTGTAATTACAAGAAAGGGCGTTGATGTACCTTTACAGACAGGTATTAAGGCTATTGATGCCATGGTGCCTATCGGTCGTGGTCAGAGAGAGCTTGTTATCGGTGACCGTCAGACAGGTAAGACTGCTATCTGTGTTGATACTATTATCAATCAGAAGGGCAAGAATTGTTTATGTATATATGTAGCTATAGGACAGAAGGCTTCAACTGTTGCAAGAATTGTTAAATCTCTTGAAGATGCAGGTGCTATGGATTATACAACCGTTGTATCAGCAACAGCCTCAGAATCAGCAACATTACAGTATATTGCACCTTATGCAGGTGTAGCTATAGGTGAAGAATGGATGGAAAACGGTAAGGACGTACTTATTGTTTATGATGATTTATCAAAGCATGCCGTTGCTTACAGAGCAATGTCATTACTTCTTAAAAGACCACCCGGACGTGAAGCTTATCCCGGTGATGTTTTCTATCTTCATTCAAGACTTCTTGAGCGTTCAGCAAGAGTTACCGAAGAATTTGGCGGCGGTTCAATTACTGCTCTTCCTATTATCGAAACTCAGGCAGGTGACGTATCAGCATATATTCCGACTAACGTAATTTCTATTACAGATGGTCAGATTTATTTAGAGAGTGAGCTTTTCAATTCAGGTGTACGTCCTGCAATTAACGCAGGTCTTTCAGTATCAAGAGTTGGTGGTTCTGCCCAGATTAAGGCTATGAAAAAAATTGCAGGTCCTATCAGAACAGAGCTTGCACAGTACAGAGAGCTTGAAAGCTTCTCACAGTTCGGTTCAGATCTTGATAAGGATACTCTTGAAAGACTTAATCATGGTAAGGTCATCGTTGAAATTCTTAAACAGCCACAGTACAAAACACTTTCAGTTGAGAAAGAGGTTATTATACTCTATGCTGTAACTAAGAAGTATCTTGATGATATTGCCGTTGACAGAATTCTTGATTTTGAAACACAGTTCTTTGAATATGTTGAGAAATATCATAACAGTATTCTCACTTCTATTGCTGAAACTAAGGTTCTTAGTGATGAGGCAGAGAAGGAGCTTATTACTGCTATTGAAAACTTTAAGAAGGAATTTAAGTAATAGAGAGGTGATATTATGGCATCAATGCGTGATATAAAGCGCAGAATAAGAAGTGTCAATAGCACCCAGCAGATTACAAAGGCAATGAATCTTGTTGCCAGCTCCAAGCTTAACAGAGCAAAGAGCAGATTTAATGATACAAAGCCTTATTTTGAGGCTACTAAGCGAGTTATAGCAAATGTAGTCAAAGGAAGTAAGGGCGTATCAAGTGTGTTTATGAATGAGAGAAATGAATCAGAAAAAACACTTGTTATAGTTGTATCAGGTGACAAGGGTCTTTGTGGCGGCTATA
>CABVEG010000229.1 GCA_902497185.1 uncultured Eubacteriales bacterium
TTTGATAATTTTATATAAAAAATTATGACAAAAAAATATATTTCAAATACCGTCACAAAGTATACATTATGACGGTCTTAATTGAGTCTATCCCAAAGGTTGTGTAAACCTCTAAACTGATATATAATAAAAATAATCAGTTTAGAGGTTTTTATTATGGCAAGAAGAAGAAAATGAAATGAAAGTCCTGAAAGACAGGCATTAAGAGAAATGATGTCCGTTATTCTTGAGGGTTCTTTATACGGAGAGCTTGATGATGAGCTTGGTTATTCAAAGTACGACTACAAAAACAAGGATACTAACAATAGTCGTAATGGACACAGCAAGAAAACTATGCACACAAGCTAGAATATTTTGCCTTGTGCTATCCTTATTATTAAATATGTCAGTTTTTTGTGTTTACACAAAACTTGAAACGGACTCGCCCTATGTAGGAATAAGCTCCATAGGGTAAAATAATGTAATATTAATAGTAAATTCTATTTACTAAGCTGATACAATATGCTTCTTTATCAACACGCTCCCCATGCAGCATCAAAGCTAATTGAAATTTGAGGTTTTCCCTGTGTATCAACACAGTATATAGGCAATTTTCGCTTTGCTGCCGATGTTATAACAGCATCGGGATAAAGATAATTTCTTACAGACGGCAAAAGTGCTGTTGCCAGACCAACACTCAATATAATAAATACAGCTAAAACAATTGGTTTTTTTCTTTTTAAATTCATTTAATCGCCTCCATATAATAGTTTATGATATAAAAATTAAACTATAACATTATTTCGGCCTGATATAGCAAAAACGGTGTAGAATCAAAATAATCTACACCGTTTGAAATGTTAATTTTATCAACTACATAAGTTGACAAATAACCTATAAATATGTAATTTTATCTAACAGGCGGATATTGCTCAAACAAATTAACAACACCTTCATATATTGCCTGTCCTACCTTATTAATGCCTTCCTGACTGCCCATAATAGAAGCATCACTAGTATTTGTAATAAAACCTATTTCAATTAATGTTGCAGGCACTGTGGATTGTCTTAGTACTATCCAGTTTTCACTTTTAACTTTTCTGTTAACTGTACCAAGCTTTTCCAACAACTGATTCAGCATTTCACTAGCCAATCTGTAGCTTGTCAAGCCATTGCCTAAATCATTTGCATATAAACTATAAGTTTCAGTACCGCTGGCTGTTGTTGCAGATGCTGCATTTATATGAATTGATATAAACGCATCCCCTACTTCATTAGCCAAATCCGTTCTATCATTAAAGCTCGGATAAACATCACCGGATCTTGTTACATAACATTTTATATCACTTTTATCAAATAATTCTTTTGCTGCCAAAAGCATATTTAATGTTAAATCTTTTTCAATTAAACCATTTCCCGATGCCCCGGGATCACTGCCTCCATGTCCTGCATCTAAAACAATGATTTTTGAATATTTTTCCTTTGGCAAAACAGGTTTTATATAAACATAGCTGCCCTCTCTGCTTATGTTCATAGCCATAATCTTAGTTTCACTAAAGGTAATTGTTACCTTGTCCGAGGAAACTAATAAACTTACATAGCTTATACCATCTGTAGTTGATAAAAAGCTGCCGGAATTTAATAAATTGCTGTAATTTCCATTTAATACAAGTGAATAAGTCAAATTATAATAATCATCATAATGAACAAAATTATTCACATTTATAGTATTATTAACATCTTTTATATAAAATCTGCCATTTTCATTATCATAGCCATAGTAGTCGTTATTAGTATCATATTCTGAAGGAACAGTTATTGCAGCTGTAGTAGTTGTTGTAGTTGTTTCCTTTACGACAGCCTTAGTAGTGGCTTCTGTTTTTGGCTCAGATGTTGTAGCTTCTGTGGTAGTTGTAGTCGTTGTAGTGGTTGTAGTAGTCGTTGTTGTTGTTTCCTTTTTTGTAATAATATTTGCAATTCTTGTTGTTTTGTTCCATTCTATTTCAAAACCAAGAGCTGTAGTTACAAATCTTAATGGTATCATAGTTTTATCATTTATAATTTTAGCTTTAGTCTGCATTGCTGTAGACTCACCATTAATATATGCTTTTGTACTGTCTATTGGAATTACAACTAAAGTATTGTTATATCGTACATAAACCTGCTCTAAATCCTTTTTCCACTCCACATCAGCGCCTATGCCTTCAAAAACTTCCCTTGCAGGCACAAGTGTATAACCGTTTAATATTATAGGAGGCATTGTAAGATTTGTTAATTTTTTGCCATCTATAGCAACAAACACTTCCTCAGCATTATAATTATGATTAGCATAATCATATCTCAGGTTCATATTTATGTACCTGTTAGCGCCAAAAACGTTAGAGCTTAAAATCATTATAAAAAGCATTAAAATTAATATTATTTGCGACTTAATTCGCAAAGTTATCACCCCTTTCATTTGTCAAGGATATTTGTGCCACGGTAATGCAAGCACTCAAATCCACTGGTGTTTTCTGCACCACGGTTAAATTATAACACATTTTAATATCTTTGTAATCATAATTAAGGGATTGTAATATAAACGTAATCTCAATACCTTATTTGAATATAACAGTAAATATACTGCCCTCGCCTAATTTTGATTCTACCTTAATTTCAGCATTTAATTTTTTTGCTATACATTTAGCAATAGATAACCCAAGACCGTTTCCTTCAATTTTTTTGTTTCTTGAGGAATCATATCTGTAGAATCTGTCAAATATCTTGTTAATTGCATCTTCCTCAATACCAATACCATTATCTTTAACAGAAAAGAAGGGTTTACTGTTAATATAGCCAACTTCAATTATTATTTTAGCTTGCTTATCTCCAGAATATTTAATACCGTTTTCAGCAAATATCCAAATTAATTGTTTTAATAAATGTTCATCAGATTTTATACTTATATCCTCATCTGTTTCATTAATAAAAACTGTGGTAATATCCGGATTTGCAATTTCTACTTCCCTGTTAACTTCTTCAGCAATTTCATTTAATAAGAGAATTTCCATATTAACCTGATTTTTATTCTGATTATCTCTTGCCAAATAAAGAAGCTGTTCAATAAGCTTGCTCATATGGGTTGTTTCATATTTAATTGAAGCTATTGCCTCATTTAAAATTTCAGCATCATCCTTGCCCCACCTGTCTATCATATTTACATAGCCCTGAATAACTGCAATAGGTGTTTTTAATTCGTGAGAAGCATCGGATATAAATTGATTTTCTTTATTAAAACTTTCCTGGAGCCTGTCGATCATATCATTAAAGGTAATTACCAGTGTTTGAATTTCATCTTTAGTTTCAGGCACGGCAATTCTTTGAGATAAATCAAATAAGCTTATGTTTTCTGCTGTTTTTGTTATTTCATTTATAGGATTAAGTATTTTTTTGCTTATAAATTTGCCTATAAAAAAAGCTATTAATATCGATATTATATTAGTAATAAGTATAA
>CABVEG010000230.1 GCA_902497185.1 uncultured Eubacteriales bacterium
AGCAAGAACGCAAACTACACGGCTGGTCCCCACCTTAGCATACTGCAAGAAATGCAAGCATTTCTTGCAAGCGTGTCGACTTTATCGACACGCAGATAAGAGCTGCAAAACACAGCTCTTAAGTATGTAAATTATTCAACTATTTTAAAGCCTTCATTTTTAAGTGCATCAACAATGCATTTAATATGCTCATGATCTCTTGTTTCAATTCTTAAATCCAATATACAGGATACAATATCAATATTTAAATCATATCTGTCATGATAAATAGAAACTATATTGCCGCCTAAGCCTGCAACAATTTTTGAAACTGCCTCAAGCTGACCCGGCTTATCTGTAAGCTCAATTTTAATTGACAATGAACGACCTGAGCTTAAAAGACCTCTTGAAATAACTCTTGATAATATGGTTACATCAATATTACCTCCTGATACAAGGCAGCAAACCTTCTTGCCCTTAACATCGACCTTATTAAACATAGCTGCTGCTACAGATACAGCACCTGCACCTTCAGACACAAGCTTTTGCTGCTCCATAAGAGCAAGTATAGCAGAGGCAACCTCATCATCAGTTACTGTAACAATTTCATCAACATACTTTGAACAAATTTCAAATGTATGATCACCCGGTGTTTTTACTGCAATACCGTCTGCAATAGTCTTAACATTTTCAAGGTGGCAAATATGTTCATCCTTTAAAGAATTGTACATTGAAGGAGCACCCTCAGACTGGACACCATAAACCTTGCACTTAGGATTTAAAGACTTAATGGCAAAAGCAACACCGGAAATCAGTCCACCGCCGCCAATAGGCACAATAACCGCATCTAAATCAGGAAGCTGGTCTAAAATTTCCAAGCCAATAGTACCCTGACCTGCAATAACATCTACATCATCAAAAGGATGAATAAATGTATAACCCATTTCTTCCTTCAGCTCCATAGCTTTTGCATATGCATCATCATAGACACCCTTTACAAGGCAAACATCAGCACCATAGCTCTTTGTTGCCTCAACCTTTGAAATAGGTGCGCCATCAGGCAGACATATAAGTGACTTAATACCGTTTGCCGTTGCTGCAAGAGCAACACCCTGAGCGTGATTACCTGCTGAACAGGCAATAACTCCCTTTTTCTTTTCTTCGTCGCTAAGCTGTGAAATTTTGTAATAAGCACCTCTTACTTTAAAGGAACCTGTAATCTGTAAATTTTCAGTTTTTAAATAAACATCAGCCTCAGGATTAATATTAGGAGCCTGAATAACAGCCGTATCTCTTATGACATTTTTAAGAGTATAAGCTGCATGATAAACCTTATCTAAAGTCAACATAATACTACTCCTTACTTTACCGCAATTACTTCTACTTCACAAAGTACATTCTTAGGAAGTGTCTTAACAGCAACACAGGAACGTGCTGGCTTAGTTGTAAAATATTTACCGTAAATCTCGTTAAATTTTGCAAAATCATCCATATCAGCAAGAAAACAGGTAGTTTTTACAGCCTTAGTCATATCTGTGCCTGCGGCAGCTAGTATGGCCTGCAAATTTTTCATAACCTGTTCTGTCTGCTCCTCTATAGTAGATGCCTCTATCTGACCATTTTCAGGATTAATGGCAATCTGACCTGATGTAAAAACAATATTGTCTAAAATTATACCCTGTGAATATGGGCCAATCGCTGCAGGAGCTTTATCTGTACTTATAGTTGTCATCATATTTAAAACCTCCAATAAATAATTAATGTATAGATTATACCACTTATTAAATTTAAAATCCACATTTTTTTGATTTTATTTAAGGTTTTATTTACAATTTTTATAATTTTTTAATATTTTTGTTTATATTTTTCTTGACAAGCACGTAATTTAAAAGTATAATAAATTTGTTGTTTGCGGACATGGCGGAATTGGCAGACGCGCTAGACTTAGAATCTAGTTCTCAGGAGTGGGGGTTCAAGTCCCCCTGTCCGCATTAATAAATTGGCTTAAAATGCGGTTTTCAGCAATTTTTAAGTTGTTGCCAAAGTTGCCATTTTGTTGCCAAAAATATTAAGAATTACTGGTTAATATTTTATTAGTTTGTTCTAGTAATTCTTTTTTAAATTCAAGAGCCGATACATCATAAGTGTAATAGTTTTCATTAACTTCATTAGAATGTCCTAATAATGAAGCTGCTATTGTTGTATTAGCTCCTAAATTTTTAAGAGTAGAATTAACCGTTCTTCTACACTCATGTATAGACTTTTGATTAATGCCCACTTGTTTACATTTCTTTCTTATACAATTTGAGATATTTGTTGCTTTTATTCGACCATCTTCATCCGAAAATATAAACTCACCTTTACAGTTTAAATTATTTTCAGCTTTTTCAATTCTATCAAATAAGTTATTAATTTGCTTGGTAATAGGGATTTTACGTTCTTTACCTGTTTTAGTGCTTTCAATGGTATAGATAGTTGCTTGCCCTTTAATTCTATGGGCTTTTTCTGAACTTCTAATTGTAATAATCCCATCATTTACATCAACATCACTCCACCTTAGTGCCGCAATTTCGCCCACTCGACAGCCTGTCAATATAGCAAATTCCACAGCATATGGTGTTATATACCAAGGTTTTTCAATATAATCTTGATGGAATTTATTTAATAATGCTTCAATTTCATTAGTTGAAATTGTTCGTTTATCACTAGTTATATATATATCAGTTACGCATAACTTATTGATAAGCTTTAATTTAGGTTTTACATATATATATGGATTAAAATTGATTATTCTATTACTTTCTGCATATTCAAATATTTCTTTAATATATCCACATAAAGTTTTAAAGGCTCTATGATATAGCTTTTTTTCTTTAACTATATTTGAAAGATACAAAATAATTTCTTTTTCATTAATAAAAGTAATGTCCATATTTTCAAACTCTGTGTTTCTGGAAAACCTATTATAATCTGTATTATATCTATATATCGTACTGTCAGATACTATCTGCTTTTTAAAATTTAACCATTCAATATAACAATCTTTAAAGGTTATTATTTTGTTTTGCTCCTCAGTGGTATAAAATTCTATAAGATATTCCTCAATAGCCCCCTTAGTTTTTCTTTTAACTTGACTTCTTTTGCCATCTTTTATAACAAACGTAATCCATCTGTCATATGTTTTGCCATTAGAAGTGACTTTTGTTTTGGTTATATTATATGGGTGTTCAGCTAAAATTTTCTGTTTTTTCATATTTTCTATTTGTAGCTGGACGTTATCAAGGTTAATTATACCACAATTTAAGGCTTGATTCAATATATCAATATTTGTTAGTTTTTTATCTTCGTCGTTAGTATTTAATAAATTAATTTCTATATTTATCTCCCTTCTCATATCAAGAAAAGAGCAACTATATTAGCTGCTCATTTTCTATATTTTATATTCTTCTATTTTCCACTACTTCCAAGTTTACCTTCTCCCCTAGCTGTC
>CABVEG010000231.1 GCA_902497185.1 uncultured Eubacteriales bacterium
CAAGTCCCGTATGCTTCGGGATTGCAAACCTGCGGATTAAAGTCTGCGACGCTTTTTGAATTACGTTGTCGCAAGAAATTCAATTTTTCTTAAAAAGTTTAGTTTTTTGACAGTCTGAAATGGAACTGAATTACAGTTCCATTTTTGGTATAGATAAGTTTTAATTGTATAGGCCTTAATATAAACCTATTATGAAATCTTATTTATAAGTTCCTTAAGTTCCTCTAAAATATGCTTTTCATCTTTTAATGTATAGGTAATATAAGGTTCTCCACCTGTATTTGTAAACAAAATTCTGCCTTTGCTGTCTGTTATAAGCTGCATAAGCTTTTCACCTGCAACATTTGCATCCTGTTTAAAATAAATAAGTGCTTTATTCTTAATTTGCTTTACATTAGTTGCGCCTATATTATGGGCAAGGGATTTAACATAAGCAACATCTATAAGATTATTTACCGCCCTTGGTATATCGCCGTATCTGTCTTCAAGCTCCTCTTGAACATCATAATAATCATCAAGAGTAGATATGAGAGATATTTTTTTATACATTTCAAGTTTTTGTTCTTCGTTTGGAATATAGGCATTAGGTATAAAGGCATTTAGCTTAATATCAATAAGTGTTTCAAACTCTGTTGCAACAGTTTCACCCTTTAGTTCCATAACAGCTTCATTTAACAGCTTACAGTAAAGCTCATAACCTACAGAATCCATATGCCCGTGTTGTTCAGCGCCTAAAAGATTGCCTGCACCTCTTATTTCAAGATCTTTCATAGCAACTCTAAAGCCTGAACCAAATTCAGTAAATTCCTTAATTGTTTGTAATCTTTTCTCGGCATCTATGTTAAGCACTTTATCTCTCGCATACATAAGGTATGCATAGCTTGTTCTTGTTGAACGTCCTACACGTCCTCTTAGCTGATAAAGCTGACTTAAACCCATTTTATCAGCATTTGATATAATTATTGTATTAACATTGGGTATATCAAGACCTGTTTCAATAATTGTGGTACATACAAGGACGTCAATTTCTCCGTCCATAAAGTCCATCATTATATCTTCAAGCTCTCTTTGGCTCATTTGTCCGTGGGCAAAGGCAAAGCGTGCTTCGGGCACAAGCTCCTGCAGCTTGTTAGTAGTTTCAGCTATATTTGTAACTCTGTTGTGGAGAAAGTAGACCTGCCCATTTCTCGCAAGCTCTCTGTGTATAGCATCCTTAACACATTCCGGGTCATATTCCAACACATAAGTTTGTATAGGGATCCTGTCATCTGGAGGTTCAGCCAGAACACTCATATCTCTTATACCTGTCATACTCATATGAAGAGTTCTGGGAATAGGTGTAGCTGAAAGGGTAAGGACATTTACATTTTTTCTAAGCTCCTTCAATTTATCCTTATGCTTTACACCAAACCTTTGCTCTTCATCTATAATAACAAGACCCAAGTCCTTAAAGCTCATATCCTTGCTTAATATTCTGTGAGTACCTATTACAATATCTGTTTTTCCTTTTTTCAGGTTTTCCACGGTTTCTTTTTGTTGCTTAGGTGTTCTGAATCTGGACATCATTTCTATGTTTACGGGATAATTTTCCATTCTTTCAACAAATGTCATATAGTGTTGTCTTGCCAGAATTGTAGTAGGCACAAGGTATGCAACCTGTTTTTCGTCCTGAACGGTTTTGAATGCTGCTCTTATTGCAACCTCTGTTTTACCGAATCCAACATCGCCGCAGAGAAGTCTGTCCATAACTTTACCGGATTCCATATCCTCCTTGATCTCTGCTATTGAATTAAGCTGGTCATCAGTTTCATCATATTCAAAGTCCTCTTCAAATTCTTTTTGCCATATGGTATCCGGAGAATATTTAAAGCCATTAACCTTTTGCCTTTCAGCATAAAGCTCCACCAGCTCCTTTGCTGATATAAATGCTGCCTGCCGTGCTCTTGCTTTAGCTTTTTCCCAACTTGCACCGCCTAAGCGGTTAAGTTTAGGTTTTGTTGACTCACCACCAATGTATTTTTGTACCATATCCATTTGGCTTATGGCAACATAGAGAACATCCTCTTTAGCATAGCCGATTTTAATAAAATCACGGCTTATACCGTCAGTTATAATTTGTTCAATTCCTTTGAATATGCCTATACCGTGATTTTCGTGGACAACATAATCACCAACTTTAAGGTCAGATATATTCTGTATAGCAACTCCGTCTTTTCTCTTGCTTCTGTTTTTTCTCTTGTTTTTTCTGTCTTCGCCAAAAGCATCTTTTTCTGACACTAGGGCAAATTTATTTCTTACATATTCAAAACCGTGAGAAAGACTTCCTCTTGTTATATATACTATGCCTTTTTCTATTTCGGCATCCTCAATGCTTTCAAGATATACGGCATTTATATTTCTTTCGTGCAGCTCAGTCAGCATTCTTTCGCAGTGGGTATGACCGCCTGCAAGGAATATTATTCTGTAATCATTTTTACAAAGATAGCTTAAATCCTCTGAAATTAAGTTTAAGTCATTTTTGACAAGAGCTGTAGCCTTGACCTGAAAATCCACAAGTTCCTTTGGTTTAAAGTCCCTTAATGTAGACATAAGGCTTGTCATAAGTACAGAAGTACTTTTTTCAACTATACCTGCAATATCGTCATAGGTATATATCATTTTAAGCTGATTTGGCAACATATATCCCTTGTCAATTCTGCTTTCAATACTGTTTACAAATTCATTTGTAATAAATTCACAGTGTTCCCTAATTCTGTTGGGCTCATCAACATATATAATTGGACTGTCGAAATAATCTATTAATGTAGATGTATTTTCATAGAAGTAGGTAATATATTTTTCAACACCGCTGAAACTTTTTTGAGTATCAAGTCTTTCTATAGTTTCGTTAACTGTTAGTTTAAGTTGGTCAGATGCTTTTTTATAGCTTTTAAGTTCAGCTTTTATGTTGTTTATTGCCTTTTTAACATCTTCGTTTTTATACACAAGCTCTCGCATTGGATAAATCTTGATGTTTTTTGTGTTTTCTATTGAACGCTGCGAAACTGTATCCAAAATTCTGATAGAGTCAACTTCGTCACCCCAAAATTCAATTCTTGCTGCGTGACTGGCTACAGCAGAATATATATCAAGAATACCGCCTCTTAAAGCAAATTGTCCCTGACCTTCCACCATTTCACATCTTTCATAACCCATAAGTACAAGTTTTTGACAAAGCTCATTTAGGTCAATGCTGTCACCTGTGTTTATGTCAAATATAAATTCCTTAAAAGTATCAATAGGAACAAGCCTGTCAAAAAGAGCCTCGGCTGAAAGCACAACGGTAATCTTTTCTTTGTTTATAATTTTTGAAATTATGTCAAAGCGCTGTTTTATTATGTCAAGGCTTTTTACATCTGCCCAGTAGAAAATAACGTCCTTTGAAGGGTAGAGCATAACCTTATCTTTCATAAAAAAT
>CABVEG010000232.1 GCA_902497185.1 uncultured Eubacteriales bacterium
CTTTGTTACAAAAAATCCCGGTGCAATAGCATTTACTCTTATACCTGTCTTTGAAAAATGAACTGCAAGCCACTGTGTAAAATTGCTGATAGCTGATTTAGCACCGCTGTAAGCAGGAATTTTTGTCAAAGGAGTATAGGCATTCATTGAAGAAATGTTAATAATGTTACAACCTTCCTTTGTAACCATATCCTTAGCAAATTCCTGAGTAGGAAGAAGTGTGCCAATGAAGTTTAAGTTAAATACAAATTCAACACCCTTTTCATCAAGGTCAAAGAATGATACTACGTCAGCATCAATATCGCCTTTTTCATAATATTCCTTGTCAGTATTAGCTCTTGCATTATTGCCGCCTGCGCCATTAATAAGAATATCACAAGTACCTAAATCCTCTGTAACAGCCTTATGTACCTCTTTAAGACATTCTCTGTCAAGCACATTAGTCTTGTAAGCCTTTGCCTTACCGCCATTAGCCCTAATATTCTCTGCTACCTTTTCAGCAGCCTCCTCATTAAGGTCAAGAACAGCTACCTTTGCACCTGCCTCTGCTAAGGTTTTAGCAAACATACCGCATAATACACCGCCTGCACCTGTTACAACCGCTACCTTGTTATTAAGGTCTGTACCAAAACATAATCCCATAATATTTCCTCCTTATCTGCTCATTTTTTCAACAGCTTCCCATAAGCCGTTAATATAAGTTGCGCCTAAAGCTCTGTCATAAAGACCGTAGCCTGCTCTGCCTGTTTCTCCCCAAATCATTCTTCCGTGGTCAGGTCTTATATAGCCCTCAAAGCCGTTATCATATAAAGCCTTAACAATAGCAAACATATCAAGAGAACCACAGCAGGAAAGGTGTGCTCTTTCCTCAAAGCCCTTGTTATCCTCAAGTATTGCTACATTTCTCAAATGCACAAAATGAATTCTGCCCATTTTAGCATACTTGGCAGCCATTTTAGGAACATCATTCTTAGCTGAACAGCCAAGAGAACCTGTACAAAGTGTAATACCATTATGCTTATCGTCTACAAGACCTAAGAATCTGTCTAAGCTCTTTTCATCTACAATAATTCTTGGAAGTCCGAAAATACTCCAGCATGGGTCGTCCTCATGTATAGCCATATTTACATCACATTCTGCCGCAACAGGTATAACCCTTTCAAGGAAATACTTTAAGTTGTCCCATAAAGTATCTTCATCCATAGCATTGTACTCTGCTACTACAGACTTTAATTCCTCTCTTGTATAGCTTGAATCCCAGCCCGGTAAAGTCAAATCACTGTCACTTTCCAATGGGTTTACCTTGTCGACCTGGTCCTGATAATAAACAAGAGATGTTGAACCGTCCTCTAACACATGGTCAAGCTGAGTTCTTGTCCAGTCAAACACGGGCATAAAATTGTAACAAATACATTTAATACCTGCCTTAGCAACTCTTCTGATATTTTCACAGTAGTTTTCTATGTACTTATCTCTTGTTGGCTTGCCAAGCTTAATATCTTCATGAACAGGTATACTTTCAATTACCTCAAAAGCAAGACCTGCATCCTCTGTCATTTTTTTAAGCCTTGCAATGCTTTCATTGCTCCAAACCTCGCCAACAGGTACATCATATACGGCTGTTACAATAGAATGCATACCCGGAATCTGTTTAATATTTTCCAAAGTAACCTTGTCATCCTCACCGTACCACCTGAATGATAATTTCATAGTAATTCCTCCTTTACTTTTCTGATTTATCATTGTAACCTTATTATATCTATAATTAATAGCTTATAACATTGTTTTAATTGTTTTAAATATTGCAAAACTTGTCATTATGCTATATAATATATTTATAGATAGACTTTTTTTGTAATTGTTTCACAAATGATTTGGAGGATATTATTATGGGAAAGAAAAAAATCCACAATACAGCTATTTCATTTATAAGACGTCAGTATATGAATTCACCAGATTATGAAGCATTTTACTACAATGACATAAAAATTGATACAATAAATCCCCACTATCACAGCAATTATGAGCTGTATTTCTTTCTTGAAGGTAATGTAAAATATTCAGTAGGTGATAAATGCTATGATCTAAAGCAGGGAGATTTCCTTTTAATACCTCCCGATGTTGTTCATAGTCCCACATATATTGACGAAAATTATTCCTACCGAAGATTTGTCCTTTGGCTTAATAAGGATTTCTTAAAAAAATTGTCTGACATTATTGACAATATAGAATTTGGCTTTAATTTTGCCACAGAAAATCAAATTTACTTATATCATCTGGAATATATACAGTTTAATGACTTATTTGCAAGCCTTTTGGAGCTTTGGCAGGAATATAATGAAAATCAGATTTTCAAAAAAACAACAATTATTAACCACATAATAACCGTAGTCCTTAAAATCAACAGAATTGTCTACAATAGCAATAACTCAGCAATAGCCTCTCCACAAAAAGAGCTTCATACACTTATATTTGATTATATAAACAGAAACATAACCGAGGATTTAACTCTCGACAGTATTGCAAAGCATTTTTTTGTAAGCAAATATTATATTTCTCACATATTTAAGGATAATTTAGGAATTTCACTGCATCAATATATAATAAAAAAAAGATTGCATAGCTGCAGAAGTGCTATTGCTACAGGAGAGCCTATTACAGCAGTTGCTGAAAAATATGGTTTTGAAGACTATACAAGCTTTTTCAGAGCCTTTAAAAAGGAATACGGTATATCTCCAAAAGATTATCAAAAACAAGTATTTCTAAAATAAAAAACTGTGGTTTCAGTACTTTGTACCAATACCACAGCTTTTTTATTTAATCTTTTCAAGCCTTCCCCTGCATTTTCCGCACATTATTTTATCAATATATTGGGGATCCTTAGGAAACCTAAATCTATAATAAATTTCACCACAACTTTTGCACCTTAAAACGTGCTTAGCCTCATTAAATTTTTCCTCATCAGTTTTTTCAATACTGCTTTTACTCGTTGTATTTACGATATAGCCAAGTACCGCCGCCTTCTTTGCATAGCTTTGAAATTTAGCACCATGATTAAAACATCCCTTCACCGTATGTATAAGCTCATGAGCCATAGTGTTGCTTATAAACTGAATATTATCAGGCTCCTTAAAACAATTTTCACTTATACTAATATGAAACCTGTAATCATTTGGCTTTTTAGACATTTTACAGCTTCCCCATTTTCTCTTAGCCCTGCTCAGCTTTATATCAGGACTTATATCATCAGAAACAGGAATATTAATGCTTTTTAAATTCTCCTTTACTTTAATAAATATTTTTAGCAATATTTCTTCTTTTTTCATAATTCTAAACAAAAATTTATAAATAAAATATAATTTAACATAGTAATTACATTACATACTTGGCATAGTTGCCTTATAAAAGCCAAACTTATAAAAATTATACCACTCATTAATTTTATTTTC
>CABVEG010000233.1 GCA_902497185.1 uncultured Eubacteriales bacterium
CATTGTTAATATTGCAATGCTTTTTTTCTTGTATATATTTAAGTTTTATGTTAAAATTTATATTAGCATTATACAAGGAGGCATTATAATGAAGATTAATTATAAAAAATTTTTTAGTGCTGTTTTATCAGCATCAATTTTATTTGGCACTATGCCTACTTTTGCTGAAACAGCATCAAAAGCTGTAACAATTACAGTAGGTAAAGAGGGTGAATGTGATTATAAAACTGTTCAGGAGGCAGTTAATTCAATTAAAAATACGCCAACTGAAAAATACAGAGCTACAATCAGAATAAATCCCGGAGTGTATAATGAAGATGTAAATATAGACAAGCCTTATGTTACATTAGTTAATGCAAGCAGTAAGGGTGACGTTGTAATTACATATGATAAAGCTAACGGACATTCTGACTCTGCAAAGAATTTTGGCACTGACAAAACAGCAACAGTAACTGTCAGTGAGAATGCAGTAGGTTTTACGGCAAAAAACATCACTTTTGTAAATTCATACAATATTGATGAACCTGACAGTGATGTTAGAAGCCAAAGTCAGGCTGTTGCTCTTGAAACCTTAGCAGATAAAGTTATACTTGAAAATTGTAAAATTATTGGAAGACAGGACACCCTTTATTTAAAGGGTGCGTCTAAGGGTCAGCAGACATCAGCTGCAAATTCTGCAAGAGTATATTTAAAGGACTGCTATATTGAAGGTACTGTTGATTTTATATTTGGTGATGCAACGGCTTATTTTGATAACTGTAGTTTGTTTATGGCATATTATAAAAACGGTGGACATTTTACTGCACCTAATACAACACTGTATAATATAGGATATGTATTTAATGATTGCAAATTAACTGTTGATAAGACATACACACAGGATATGGCAGAAAAAATTGATTTAGGCAGACCATGGCAGTGCGATAGTGCATATCCTAATTATGGTTCAAATTCAGTATTTATTAACTGTACTATGCCTGAAATTATGAACACTAAAGGCTTTAGTCTTTGGGATGAGGGTACAATTATAAATAAAGTAAGATTTATGGAATATGGTTCAAAAGAGGCTAACGGCAGAACTATGGATTTAAGCGGTAGAGCTGAATATGTTAAAATTCTTACTGAGGAGCAGGCAAAGTATTATAATGCCTATAATGTATTAAAAGGCAGTGATAATTGGAATCCAACAGGTAAAAATGGAGAAAAGGGCTCTTGTGATGTTACGTTAAACAGCTATAATGTATCAATTCCATTAGGTGAAAAATTTGAACTTAAAGCAAACAGCGTGCCACTTGAAAACGAAAATAAAATTACCTACAACAGTATGGATAACAGTGTTGCAGAGATTAGTGATAATGGCATTATTTTAGCTAAAAAAGTCGGAAGTACAGTTATAAGTGTTTCAAATGAAAATGGTCTTATAAGCTATGCAAATGTAACCGTAACTTCTGCAAGAACTGCCATACCTGAAATTGACAGTATTTCAATTATTAACGAAAGTAATTTAATCGTTGGACAAAAACTTGTGGCAAATTACAGTTATATATTAAACAGTGATAATTCTATTGATGAGGCTAAATTACGTTGGTATGCAGTTAAGGATAATAAAAAATATGTTATAAAAGAGGGAGTAGGTGAATATTACAGCACTTATACTGTAATGCCTGAGGATATTGGATATAATATTATGCTTGAAGTGTACCCGGGAACTGTAACAACTTATGGCGAATACGGCAGCCCTCAATCCTACACTACCGCAAATGTTGTTAAGTCTAATTTAGGTCAAAATGGTGCAATATACAGAACTAATTTTGAAAATATAAATGACTGGGAATCTATAGGAAGTTGGAATACTATAAACAAATATAACAATAATTTTATATCAGCAGCCTGTGATAACAACAACACTTCTTTTATGAAGTATTCAAAGGGCGGTAATTGGGATAATATTAATATTAAGGGAAGATTTAGATTTAATCCTGAAAAGAAAGGTTTAAGCTCAGAGGGCTTTTATAATATTTATATGAATTACAGTGATGACGGCAATTCATATTATTTATTAAATATTGGCAGAGGCAGTAATACAAAGAGTTTGAAACTGTACCTGTATAAGGTGGTTAATGGTGAAGAAATATTGTTGACAAGCGATACTACAAGCCTTAAAAATAATATTTATCAGAATGCAGGTGAAGATAATCCTTATTTTACAATAGAATTTAGTAAAAACAGCAACAATCTTGAAATGTATTTCTATATTGAGGGAACTGATAAATATTTGGCAAAACTTACCGCAAAGGATGAACAGCCTTTAGACTCCGGAACAATAGCGTTTGAAGCAGGCGGTGATGATAATGTAGTTATGATGGATAGCATAAGTGTTATTGGAAACAATACAACAGATGACAGTCACAAAACAAAGATTTATGTTATGGGGGATTCTACAGCTGTAGCTTATGGCAATGACAATACTATAGGCGGTTGGGGAGAATATCTGGTAAATTATTTTAACAGTGATGTTGAGATAATAAATAAGGCTGAGGGTGGCAGAAGTGCACGTTCATACCTTAATCAGGGCAGACTGAAAGAAGTTCTTGATGAAGTTACTACGGGAGATTATGTATTTATACAGTTCGGAACTAATGACCAGAGAACAGATACTAATGCCTTTATGGAGTAGTTTTAGGTGAGCCTGATGCAAATGGAATTTATCCTACAATTCCGGGAGTTAAGTGTGCAACACCTGAATATATATATAATTTCTATAAGGATAGTGAGTATCCTTATGATACTACTTTTTATCCTTATGAAAGCGGCACTTTTAAGTGGTATATGAAACAGCATGTTGATGCTATAAAGAAAACAGGAGCTACTCCAGTGCTTTTAACTCCTATGTGTAGAATGTTCTTTGACAGCGAAGGTAAAATTGTGCCTCATTTTGGCGAAAATGATGGTTATATTGAAGCAATCAGACAGTTAGCAAATGAAGAAAATATAGAATGCATTGATATGTATGATATTACAAAAAAACTTTATGAAAGCTATGGTGTAATGACTACCCAGGGATTGCATAATGTAAATGCTGACGGTTCAGTTGATTTAACTCACTATAATAAGTTTGGCGCAAATCTTATTGCAAGTAAAATGGCAGAAGCAATTAAAGAATCTGTTCTTACTGTAAGGAGATCTATTATCAACTCAAGTGTAGCAGTAAGCAAGACCGAGTCATTGAAAAGCGGAAACTTGTATGTTGTAGGCAGTACGGCAGCCGGAGGTGCTAACAATGACAATATGGCTGTTAAATCAGGGGGATTTGGTAATTATTTGCAGAAATATTTATCAAATAAGATAACTGTGAAAAATCTTGCCGTAGCTGATGCTACCGTTAAAAGCTATATAAAAACAAATGAATATAAAGCATTTATTGACAATCTTTCAGAAGGGGATTATGT
>CABVEG010000234.1 GCA_902497185.1 uncultured Eubacteriales bacterium
GAAAAATTTTATTTAACTATTGCATTTTTTTATGCTTAGTGTATAATATAATTATTAATTGGGGTATGTGTTTGCGGATGCATACTTGAAGGGTTGTCATAAAATAAATTTATTTTATGACAACCCTTTTTATATAAAAAATTGTTTTGATACACTCTAGGGCAATCTTTTTTTAGATTGCTTTTTTTGTTTGAGGAGGTGAGATTATGGCGGCAATAAATGAATATGAAAAGAAAATATTTGCTAATGAGATTATGAAGGATCAGAATGCTACAAGGGCTTATCTTGCTATCAGACCTGATGTTAAGATTGAATCGGCAAGGGCTATGGGTGCCAAGCTAAGATGTGACCCTTATGTTACAGCTTATATTGAGGCGGAAATGGCTAAAAATATTGAAAATGGTGTAGCTGACAAGGACGAGGTGCTGCAATATCTCACTGCTGTTATGAGGGGTAAGGAAAAAGAGGAAACCCTAAAATGGATCGGTGACGGCGCTCAGGTTATTGATAAAATAGATGTATCGGCAAGGGACAGGCTTAAGGCTGCTGAGTTACTTGGTAAAAATCATGGTCTTTTTGTTGAAAAGGTTGATGTTGGCGGTGTTTCAAGGGTTATAATATCAGGTGAAGGTGACTTGATTGAATAATGTCAATATTTATCTTCCTGATGTTGTAGGAAAAGGCTATAAGGCTTTTTGGAGCTTTAAGGGCAGATACAGGGTATGCAAAGGTTCAAGAGCAAGCAAAAAAAGCAAAACTACCGCATTAAATCTTATTTACAGGCTTATGAAATATCCTGAGGCTAATTTGCTTGTGGTGAGAAAGGTATTCGGTACTCTTAAAGACAGTTGTTATACGGAGCTTAAATGGGCTATTCACAGGCTAAATGTGGATAGTCTTTTTGATTGCAAGCTAAGTCCTCTTGAAATAACCTACAAGCCGACGGGGCAAAAAATATATTTCAGGGGCCTTGATGACCCTCTTAAAATTACTTCAATTACCGTAGATGTGGGCTGTCTTTGCTGGTGCTGGATTGAGGAGGCTTATGAAATAAGTTCAGAAGAGGATTTTAATATGCTTGATGAAAGTATAAGAGGTATTACGCCTGAGGGTTTATTTAAGCAGATCACAATTACTTTTAACCCTTGGAATGAACATCATTGGCTTAAAAAAAGGTTTTTTGATACACCTTCTGATGATGTTATGGCTATTACAACTAATTATATGTGTAATGAGTGGCTTGATGAGGCGGATTTAAGGGTTTTTGAAGATATGAAAAAGAATAATCCAAGACGTTATCAGGTTGCAGGACTTGGTAACTGGGGTATTACTGAGGGACTTGTGTATGAAAATTGGAGAGAGCATATATTCAGTGTTCGGGAAATAACTGCTTTAAAGGGTATTGAAAGTGTATTTGGCTTGGATTTTGGTTATACTAATGACCCTACGGCTTTATTTTGCGGTTTTATTGATATTATGGGTAAAAATATATATGTTTTTGATGAAATGTATGAAAATGGTATGAGTAATGAAAAAATTGCTCATAAAATAAGGGCTATGGGCTATGGCAAGGAAAGAATAACTGCTGATTGCGCAGAGCCTAAGAGTATTGACAGGCTGAGAGAGCTTGGATTGTGGAATATAAGGGCTGCAAGAAAGGGCAGGGACAGTATTAATAACGGTATTGACTTTATTCAGGGATTTGAAATTTTAATTCACCCTAAGTGTGAGAATTTTATTAAGGAAATAAGCAGTTATTGCTGGGATAAGGATAAGGAAGGTAATAGTGTTAATAAGCCTGTGGATTGTGATAATCATTTGATGGATGCTATGAGGTATGCTGTTGAGGGGTTTGTTAAGGGTAAGACGTTTAGTTTTGAGTAGTTGTCAAATTTGCATTAGCAAATTTCTGGCTGTCGAAAAAGTCGACAGCCTTGAAAGAAATGCTTGCTTTTCTTTCAACTAGATAAGGAGTGATAAAGATGTTTAATTTTCAATTTCCCGATTCTCAGATGCCTTATATTAATTCTATAATAAGGCAGGGGGCTGAAAGCTGTATTAAGGACAGCGAATTTATATTAAGGGAAATAAGGGAGTTTATGGCGAGCCATAAAAGGGCGGATATGATCAAGGGTATTAATTATTACAGGGGTATTCATGACATACTTCAGAGAAACAGGACTGTTATTGGTGCTGACGGTACTCCTGAGGTGGTTAAAAATATACCTAACAACAGAATTGTTAATAATCAGTATAAAAAGATTGTTGACCAGAAGGTAAATTATTTATGCGGTCAGCCTGTTACATACAATGGGGATAACAGAAAATATACCAAGCTTGTTACTGAGGTTTTTAACAACAAATTTAACAAGGTGTTAAAGCAGGTGTGTCAGGACAGCTTAAACTGCGGTATTGGCTGGCTTTATGTTGCTTACAATAATAAAGGAGAGCTGTGCTTTAAAAGATTTAAGCCTTGGGAGATTATTCCCGGTTGGGCTGATGATGAGCATAGGGAGCTTAGCTATGCTTTAAGGGTTTATGATGTAATTACTTATGAGGGAAAAACAAGAAAAAATATAACAAAGGTTGAGGTATTTGACGGCAGTGGTATAAGGAGATTTGTAGTTGACAAGGGCAGTCTTATACCTGATGGTACAGACTGGGAAACACCTTATTTTTACAAGGGCGGTATGCCTGTAAACTGGAATAATATTCCTATTATAGCCTTTAAGTACAATACTGATGAAATTCCCCTTATAAAAAATGTTAAGACATTACAGGACGGTCTTAATCTGGTTATAAGCAATTTTCAAAATGGTATGGAGGAGGACCCTCGCAACACCATACTTGTGCTTAAAAATTATGACGGTGAAAATCTTGGTGAGTTTAGAAAAAATCTTGCTGCTTACGGTGCCGTAAAGGTGAGAAATGCTGACGGCAGCAATGGCGGTGTTGAAACTCTAAGCATTCAGGTAAACAGTGAGAATTATAAAAGCCTTATTGAAATACTTAAAAAGGCTATTATTGAAAATGCCATGGGCTATGATGCAAAGGATGACAGAATTGGCGGTAATGCCAATCAGATGAATATTCAGAGTATGTATTCGGATATTGACCTTGACGCTAATGGTATGGAAATGGAGTATCAGGCTGCTTTTGAAGAGCTGCTTGAATTTGTTAAGGCTCATTTAAGCAATACGGGTAAGGGTAATTTTGATAAGGACAGACTTCAGGTTATTTTTAACAGGGATATTCTTATTAATGAGAGTGAGGCTATTGAAAATTGTGTTAAGTCAAGAGATATTCTTTCTGAAGAAACTGTTGTGGCTCAGCATCCTTGGGTTGATGATGTGGGGGCTGAGATTGAGAGGTTGAGGAAGGGGAAGAATTCTTTATAGCAAGTTTGGAGAATTTATACAAAAAAAATGTGTCCTGAATAAATTT
>CABVEG010000235.1 GCA_902497185.1 uncultured Eubacteriales bacterium
AATTATAATTTATGCTACTATTGAAACCCCTCAGTCACTTCGTGACAGCTCCCCTGCAGGGGAGCTAGGTAGGAGTTCTTTTTAGCATAGCTATTGGTGAAAGTAGTAAAATATTTTTTTTAAAAAAGGAGAGATGAAAAATGGCAACTATTATGCAGGCCAGAGACAGTTTAAGTGCAAGACTTGCACAGTGTTATGTTACTATTGACGGTAACAGATATAATTTTATGCAGGCTATCAATGTTGAGGCTAACATTGAAAAGACTAAGTCTGAGGTACCTATTTTAGGTAAGACAGGCTACGGTAACAAGTCTACAGGTTGGAAGGGTACAGGCAGTGCTACATTCCACTACAATACTTCAATATTCAGAAAGTTACTTTTAAACTACAAGAATACAGGTGAGGATATTTATTTTGATATGGAAATTATAAATGATGACCCTACATCTAAGGCAGGAAGTCAGACTGTTATTCTTGTTGACTGTAATATTAATGGTGGTGTTCTTGCTAAGTTTGATGCAAGCGGTGAGTACCTTGATGAATCTTGGGAATTCACTTTTGAGGACTTTAAGATGCCTGAGGAATTTACACAGCTTGCCGGTATGATGTAATTAGTAAGTACTGATTGAAGTAATTTTTGTTTGGAGGTAAGCATTTATTTGCTTACCTCTTTTTATTAAGGAGGATAATTTTATGTCAGATTTTAAGGATTTTATGTTAGGTAATGCTGTGGCTAATGATGAGGTTTTTGAATTTAAGATTTCAAGATTTAAGAGCCCTTTTAAGCTTAAGGCTATTACTGCCGAGGAAGAGGAAGAGTGCAGAAGAGATGCTACAAGCAGGGTTAAGGTTAAGAAAAACAGATATAATAATGAGCTTGATACAATTAAATATCAGAATTTATTAACTATTAAGACTGTTATTTATCCTGATTTGAATAATGCCGAGCTTCAGAACAGCTATGGTGTTATGGGTGCTGAAAATCTCCTTACTAAAATGTTATTAAGTGGTGAGCTTCTTGCATTACACAGTAAGGTGAATGAAGTTAACGGTTTTAACTCCGATGATGAGGATTTAGTTGAAGAAGCAAAAAACTGATAAAGGGAAGCGGCGATGAGTTTGATATTGATGCGGCTATTGCACATTATTGTCTGCAAAGGTTTAATGTGCTGCCAAGTGTCTTTCTTAAAATGAGTGAAAGAGAAAAGGCTTTTATCGTCGCTTCTATTGAAATTGAAAAAGAAGCACAGGATAAGGTCAGACGCCAGGCTCAGAGAAAATATCGGAAGTAGTAAAAGTGAAATCGAAAATTTGTTCTTGACCTGTATTATGTAAAATTGTATAATACTATATACAGGTTAGGAGGTGTAATTTATAGTGAATAAGACGAATAATGAAAAAAGAAAGATAAATGCTATATCCGTTGCTAAGAGTGCTATTGAAACAGTTGATAAGTATATTGACGGTGAAATAAGCTTTGATTTGATAAATGATGAATTTGATTTATATTTAAAAGAGCTTGATTATGTTAAGGATTATGTGGCTAAAACAGACTTGGAACAGGAGGATTTAGCGAAGGATTTTGATATTCACTCATATATACTTCTTCTGAGTAGTAATGTTTTAATTTATGGAAACCATAAAGGGTCAGATAAATATAAGGATGTTATTGAAAGCAGAAATGAGCTGGCTGAGGCTATTGGAATGGAAAAAAGAAAATAAGGGATATAAAGGGCAATCGGAAGGTTGCTCTTTATTGATTGAAAATAGAGTTGACAAAGACGAAAAGAGGGTCTATTGTCTTGAGGTAAGAGGTAAAATATGATAGAATTTAGTTGAGGTGATGAACTATGCCAAGATTACCACGACTAAAAAGTGAAAGCGGAATATATCATATAATACTGAGAGGCATAAATCAGCAGGTAATATTTGAAGATGATGAAGATTACATTAAATTTGTTGAAACATTAGAGAAATATAAGGAGATAAGCGGATATAAATTATTTGCGTACTGCCTTATGTCTAATCACGTTCATATCTTAATTAAAGCGGAAAAAGAAACTGTTGATTTAGTAATGAAAAGAATTGCCGGAAGCTATGTATATTGGTATAACTGTAAATATTACAGAAAAGGGCATTTATTTCAAGATAGGTTTAAAAGCGAGCCTGTAGAAAATGATGCTTATTTTTTAACTGTATTAAGATATATTCATCAAAATCCGGTAAAAGCAAAATTGGTAAAAAACATTAATGAATACGAGTATAGCAGTTATAATGATTACATATGTTGTAAAAATTCTTTGATTGATATTGATTTTGTTTTTTCGATGCTTAGTAAAGAAGGATTTGTAGAATTTAATAACGAGATAAACGATGATATTTGCATGGATGTTGAAGAAGAAAAATTTAGATTAAATGACAAGGATGCAAGGGCAATAATTAAAAAAATAACAAAGTGTGATAATGTTGCAGAGTTTCAAGCTTTGGAAATAAAAGAACGGGATAAATATATAAAAATGCTGAAAAATGAGGGGCTTTCAATTCGACAAATCAGCAGGTTGACAGGGGTTAGCAAGGGAGTTGTGGAGAGGAAATAGAAGACAGGAGAACCGTCCCCTTGTCTTGTATGGAGAGGAAATAGAAGACAGGAGAACCGTCCCCTTGTCTTCTGACAGGAGAACCGTCCCCTTGTCTTTCCCTAGACAGGAGAACCGTCCCCTTGTCTTGACTTGTCTTTCCCTAGACAGGAGAACCGTCCCCTTGTCTTGGACAGGAGAACCGTCCCCTTGTCTTGACAGGAGAACCGTCCCCTTGTCTTTCTTGACAGGAGAACCGTCCCCTTGTCTTTCCTTGACAGGAGAACCGTCCCCTTGTCTTTCCCCTTGTCTTTCCTGAAAAGAGAAGGACAAAGGGTGCTGCTGTGCTGCGGTTAATGTCGAAAAAAACAAATTGATTTGATTGACTTTTGAGTATGGGTAAAGTATAATTATTATATAAATATAGCATTGTTATAGAATTTTTATGTTGAGGTGTGTTTTATGGAAGTTGTGTTAGCTATTATTCTTTGGGCAATATTTCTAGCAATTATTGGCGGATTTGGTTATCTTATTGTTTGGTGTTTTAAAAAGGCTAATGAAAATGCAGAACGGGATAAAACGCTTAAAACAATGTATAATGCTTCTTTAACTGATACTATTATACACAAAAGCGGACTTCCTCTTGCTCAAAATGTTGTTCTTGAAATAGCTTATGGTGAAGATAATATATACTTTAAATATGAAAACAATGAAATAAGGCTTTCAAGAGATAAAGTGGTACATATTGATACTCAGGTGGGAGGAGATTTTGTTGGGGGAGCTATTGCAGGTAAGGCTATAACAGGGGATTCAGGAGCTGCTCTTGCAACAGCGGCTCTTTCGTCAGTTGAATATTTGGTTATTA
>CABVEG010000236.1 GCA_902497185.1 uncultured Eubacteriales bacterium
CCTGTTGAGCTTCAGAATCCTTACGCTGCCACCGATGCTGAGGCAGCTTATAATGCTGTATTAGAAGGTGTTGGCGCAAGCTATGCAAGAGATGCACAGGATGCAAGACTTGTAAATGAGGTTAAAAACGGTACGGGTAGATTTATTAACAATGAATTTGAGGCAGGCGGTATTGATACATTGTCATCAAGTACTGATGCTCCTGTTGATACCGACCTTGACGGTATTCCTGATGAGTGGGAAACTGCTCACGGCTTAAATCCTAATGATAAGAGCGATGCAACTCTTATTGTTAATGATGAAACCAAGTCTTACAACGGATATACAAATGTTGAGGTTTATGCTAATGACCTTTTGGGCGAGTGGAAAGAAAGCACAGTTGTACCTGCTAAGGCTGAAAATCCGGAAGTAGCTATTACATCTGTTAAGGATATTAAAACTAACGATGTCATTGGCGAAGGTGATAAAATTTTCTTTGGTATGAAAAAAGGAAATAGTTATTCTGTTGCTTTTGACACAAATAGCAGTTATAACAGCTATAGTATATTGTTAAATGACAGAGTTGTAGCAAATAATAATATGGAAGTTACTGTTCCGGATGATATTGAAACAGGTGTTTATAATTTGTCTGTTATGATAACAAGCGATAAAGGAAATGCAATATCATCAGCAATTCCTTGCTTTGTAATAGATAATGAATGCGGAGAAAATTTAGAAGGATTTACATCTACAGATATTGGCTCAGTAGGGAAAGCGGGCATTGATACTTACAATGCTGCTTCAAATGAGCTTATTTCAACAGGTACGGGACATATTGGTATACTTAACACAAGCTCTACTTTAGCTCCTGATGCTTTCCATTTTAACTATAAGCAGGTAACAGGTGACTTTACATTTACTGCACAGATTGATAATCTTGCTAAACTTGACTATATGCAGCAGTCAGGTATTATGGTAAGAGGAAGTCTTGATGCTGAAAGTGAGTTTTATATGCCTTCACTTACTTATATTAAGGGTGAAGACTATGAGGGTATTAATGACATAACAGGCTCACCTGTTAAGGCAAAGAATATAAGAACTATTGCAAGAAAGTCAGATGGCGGCAATATTTCTTATACTAATAATATGTTGGGAATTGCTGCTGTAAGAGTTGATCAGACTCCTAATCACGGTTGGGCAAGAATTGAGAGAAAGGGGCAGGAGATTACACTTTCTGCATCTCTTGATGGCAATACTTGGTATACAATGGATACATTTACAACTACATTGCCTGAAACAGCTTATGTAGGCTTTGCTACAGATGCAGCTCAGGATACAATGTCACTTGTAAAATATAATGCTACTAAGTTTAGCAATATTTCTCTTGAGGTTGAAGCTGTTGCAGCAGGTAACGGTGATACTGACAGCGACGGCAAAATTACTATTCTTGATGCTGAAAGAGTATTGCATTACACATTATATCCTGAAAAGTCAAATATGACTCCACAGGAAATTGCAAATGCTAAGGTTTCAGGCAGAAATACAATTACATCTTATGATGTTGCACAGATTTTGCAGAAAGCCCTTGATTCAACTTATGAGTTTGTTCAAAGATAAAAGCTGACTGACACCCCGACTTGTTCGGGGTGTTTCTGTGTTAATAGGTATAAATTTATGTTTGGTGAATAAATAGTATTAATAAGTAAAATGTTGAGTAAATAAGCTCTCATTGTCATAAGGAGTAAAAACAAATCCTTTCATTTGTTGAGAGGCTTCAGTAAGTAAGCTAAAAAATAATTTGTAATTTTTTTTAATTATCTTAAAATATAATAAGCTAAGGAGTAGTGCTATGTTAGACAAAATAAGAGCTGCAATTAAAAAATACAATATGCTGTCCTATGGTGACAGTGTTGTCATAGGTGTATCGGGAGGTGCTGACTCTGTTTGTCTTACAGATGTATTAAACTCGCTGAAAGAAGAATATAACCTTGATATTACCCTTGTGCATATCAATCATAACATAAGGGGTGAGGAAGCACAGCGTGATGAGGATTTTGTGATATGCCTTGGTGAAAGGTATGGCAATAAGGTCAGGGTGTTCAGTTATCAGGTTGAGGAAATGGCAAAAAATGAAGGACTTACCGTTGAAGAAATGGGAAGAAAGCTAAGATATAAGGCCTTTTATTCCGTTGCAGGTGAAAAAGGTAAAATTGCTGTTGCCCATAACTTAAATGATAACTGCGAAACTATGCTTATGCGATTTTTCAGAGGTACGGGAATTAAAGGCTTAGGTGGAATTTCAGCCTCAAGGGACAGAATTATAAGACCTCTTATTAATACGGACAGAACGGAAATTGAGTCATATTGTAAGGAAAAAGGTCTTGAATTTTGCACTGATTCCACAAACAATATTGAGGAATATACCAGAAATAAAATAAGACTTAATATAATTCCTATGATTAAAAGGGAGTTTAATGAAAATATTGCAGTTACTATGGCGAGAACAGCGGAACTTATGGCTGATGAGGACAGCTTTATGGAAAGTCTTGCTAAAAATGCATATAAGGAATGTGAAATTGAGCCTAAGAGAATAGATATAGACAGACTTTTGACTTATGACAAGGTGATTCAAAGACGTATTGTAAGAATTGGGTTTATAGATTATTCAGCAGATTTACATGATGTTTCTTATGACCACGTTGAAAGTGTATTATCACTTTGCAATAAGGAAAGCGGCAGAATAATAGAACTGCCTAATGGTTTGAGGGCGTCAAGAGAACATAATACAATACTTTTTTCAAAGGAAGAAAATAAGGAAACTTTTTGTTATACAATTAAAATTGGTGAAAAATACACATTTAATGATATTGGTGTGGGAATTCTTATTTCTAAAGAAAAAAATGACGGAAATGAAAAAAATCTGTATACTATTTCTTTGGATTATGATAAAATAAATACAGAGCCGGTTCTCAGAGGAAGAAAAAGCGGTGATAAAATCAGCTTATATGGTGGTACTAAAACAATAAAAAAACTGTTTATTGATGAAAAAGTACCACTAAGCAAGAGGGATAATATTCCTCTGCTTGCCTTAGGAAATGATATTATATGGATAAAGGATATGAAAACATCATCCTATTTCAAAGCCTCTGAGGATAGTAAAAATATTATATATCTATATCTGTGGGAGGTTTAACAAATGAAAGAGAGAGTTACAACTCTTATTAGTGAAGAAAAGTTAAAGGCAAGAGTTCAGGAAATTGCTAAGGAAATTACGGAATACTATAACGGTGAAGAAGTTAAGACAGTATGTGTTTTAAAGGGTGCCGTTATGTTTATGGTTGACCTTGTAAAAAGCCTTGATTTGCCTGTTAAATTTGACTTTATGGATGTTTCAAGCTATGGAAATTCAACGGAATCAAGCGGCAATATTAAGATTTTAAAGGACTTAGATGACCC
>CABVEG010000237.1 GCA_902497185.1 uncultured Eubacteriales bacterium
GGGACAGGCAAAATTCTGACTGAAAACAATTTCATCACCGCCTACAATATCAACAAGAAGAATACCTCCCGTTAAAGCTGAAACAGTTTCAATAGATTCACTTAATCTTTGCTCCATTCCCTCTCTGACAACAAGTCTGTCTACAACAATTTCAATATTGTGCTTTTTATTCTTGTCAAGGTCAATTTTTTCACCTAAATCATATATAATTCCATCAACTCTGACCCTTACATATCCGCTTCTCTTTGCATCTTCAAGAAGTTTGGTATGTTCTCCCTTTCTGTTTCTTACAACAGGAGCAAGGAGCTGTATTCTTGTACCCTCTTCTAGCTCAAGAATTTTATCTACAATCTGGTCAACAGTCTGCTTGTGTATTTCCTTACCACACTTGGGACAATGAGGAATACCTACCCTTGCATAAAGCAGTCTTAAATAGTCATATATTTCTGTAACCGTACCTACAGTTGAACGTGGATTGTTGCTTGTGGTTTTCTGGTCAATGGATATGGCAGGAGATAAACCTTCAATACTGTCACATTCCGGCTTTTCCATTTGACCCAGAAACATTCTGGCATAAGAGCTAAGGCTCTCCACATATCTTCTCTGTCCCTCTGCATATATAGTGTCAAAGGCAAGGCTTGACTTACCGCTGCCGCTTAAACCTGTAAATATAACAAGTTTATCCCTAGGTATGGTAAGGTCAAAACCTTTAAGATTATTTGCTCTTGCACCCTTTATTACAATTTCATTTTTCGCCATTTTTATCACCTGTTAAAGTAAAGATAATTTCTTCATTTCAATAATTTTATCTCTGATTTCCGCCGCCTTTTCAAAATCCAAATCAGCAGCAGCCTTTTTCATATTCTTTTCCAGCTTCTTTATTGCAGCTAAAAGCTCTTCTCTTGACATAGATTCAGGATCTTTGTCCAATATATCAGTCTTTTTCCTTGTAACACCCTCTGTTGCTGCAATAATTTCATGTACTTTTTTCTTAATTGTTTTAGGAACAATATTATTTTCCCTGTTATATTCCTCCTGAATATAACGACGTCTGTTTGTTTCAGTTATTGCCTTTCGCATTGAATCCGTCATTGTATCAGCATACATTATAACGTGACCCTCTGCATTTCTTGCTGCACGTCCTATAGTCTGTATAAGAGATGTTTCACTTCTTAAAAAGCCCTCTTTGTCAGCATCTATTATGGCAACAAGACTAACCTCAGGAATGTCAAGACCCTCTCTTAAAAGATTAATACCTACAAGAACGTCAAACACATTCAGCCTTAAATCTCTAATAATTTCAAGTCTTTCAAGAGTATCAATGTCTGAATGTAAATAATTAACTCTTATACCGCTTTCTTTAAGATACTGGGTCAAATCCTCTGCCATTTTCTTGGTAAGAGTGGTAACAAGTACCTTGTTTCCTTTTGCAACAGTTTTGTTAATTTCACTTATAAGGTCATCTATCTGCCCTTCAACAGGACGAACCTCTACCTCAGGGTCTAAAAGTCCCGTAGGTCTTATAATCTGCTCTACCACCTGCTCTGAATGAGCATTTTCATATTTATTCGGAGTTGCAGACACAAATATCATCTGATTTATTTTACCCTCAAATTCCTCAAATTTCAAAGGTCTGTTATCAAGAGCTGACGGAAGTCTGAAACCAAAGTCAACAAGAGTAGTTTTTCTTGATCTGTCACCATTATACATACCGCCAACCTGTGGAATAGTAACATGACTTTCGTCAACAATCATAAGAAAATCCTCTGGAAAATAGTCAATAAGCGTATTAGGCATACTTCCCGGCTCTCTGCCGTCAAGATGCCTTGAATAATTCTCTATTCCTGAACAAAAGCCCATTTCCTGCATCATTTCCATATCATAATTAGTTCTTTGTAATATTCTCTGTGCCTCAAGAAGTTTATCCTGAGATTTTAGCTCTGCATAACGTTCATCAAGCTCAGCACTTATATCCTTTAAAGCCCTTTTTAAATTATCACCTGACGTCACATAATGTGATGCAGGAAAAATTGAAATATGATTTCTTCTTCCCTTAATTTCTCCCGTAAGAACATCAATTTCAGTTATTCTGTCAATTTCATCGCCAAAAAATTCAATTCTTATTGCAGTATCATCATTACCGGCAGGAATGACCTCAACTACATCCCCCTTTGCCCTGAAAGTGCCTCTTTGAAAGTCCATTTCATTTCTGGTATACTGAATTTCCACAAGACGCTTTAAAACCTCTTCCCTGCTTTTCTGCATACCCGGTCTTATGGACAATGTCATTGTATTATAGTCAATAGGAGCACCTAAACCATAAATACAACTTACACTGGCAACAACAATAACATCCTTTCTTTCAAAAAGAGCAGATGTTGCAGAGTGACGCAGCTTATCTATTTCATCATTTACTGAACTGTCCTTTTCAATATAGGTGTCAGTAGAAGGAACATAAGCCTCCGGCTGATAATAATCGTAATAGGATACAAAATATTCAACGGCATTATTTGGAAAAAATTCCTTAAACTCATTGTAAAGCTGTGCAGCTAATGTCTTGTTATGCGCTATAACAAGAGTAGGCTTATTTACCTTTTCTATAATATTAGCCATTGTAAAGGTCTTTCCACTGCCTGTAACACCTAAAAGTGTTTGAAACTTTTTGCCCTCATTAAGTCCATTAACAAGCTTTTCAATAGCCTGAGGCTGATCACCTGTAGGCTTATATTTTGACACAATTTTAAAGTCACTCATACTATCAACTCCTATGAGAGAAGTATAACACAACAAATTATATAAATCAACAGATATTAGAAATTTTTTTCGATTTTTCTATTTTTTCGAACATATTTTTCACCATTTTCAAAAAGCGTGTAAAACCTTAACTGATTATACACGCTTTCATCGTTATTACAAAATATTAATACGATTAGTAAATTATTAATTCAACATTAAATATTTTCAAATTAAGTTTCCGGCAAGAACCTCAACCTCCTTTTTCTTTGGTAATACACGTTCCACAGTATTTTCACTGCTTCTTAATAAAAGACAAACAGAATTTTGTGCCCCCAAAGACTGTCTTATTCCTATTACCTCTTCCTGTAGGTTAGGTAATTTTTTAGACAGTTGAATAATATCTCCAATTTGTACTCTTACCGCCGGTACTTTCATTAATTTATTCCTCCATAAACTGTTTTAATAATAGTATTTCAATAAATAATGAAAATATGAAAAAATATAAAATTATTTACGCATCATTACATTAACAACCAAAAATTACAATAATACTTGAATTTTATCACCAATAGGTGTATAATATTAAATTAATATTGCAATGGAGGAAAATGCAAATGAGCACAAAATATAATTATAAAGAAATCGAAAAAAAATGGCGTGCCAGATG
>CABVEG010000238.1 GCA_902497185.1 uncultured Eubacteriales bacterium
CAAATTTTTACATTAACTTCTATTTGCATTATTGTCAAGAAGGACTGTTTTTATAACGTTTACACAAAATTTTTTAAAGGCTCAATTAGTCTAAAAAAACTAATTTGCAACAGCCCCTTTTATTTTTATTATTCGTATCTTAAAGCCTCAATAGGGTCAAGTTTTGCCGCTTTAGCAGCAGGATATACACCAAATATTATACCTATGGAGCATGATATAACCACAACCAGTGTTATAACAAATACCGACAGTATAGGGACAAATTGAATGTTGGCAACTGCCGATATAATTAGTCCTATTCCAAGACTACTTAAATATCCTATAATTACACCTATAATTCCTCCTGTAAGCGATAATATAACAGCCTCAATAAGAAACTGCGTTCTTATATTGCTGTTAGTTGCGCCTAAGGATTTTCTTATTCCTATTTCTCTTGTTCTTTCAGTAACAGTTACAAGCATAATATTCATTACACCTATACCTCCGACCAAAAGGGAAATGGCAGCAACAAAGCCAATAAAGGCTGTTATTCCATTAATAACCTTTGTTATAAGCTTTACTTGATCCATGTAGGATTCAATTGCGTAGCAGTCTGAGTTATTGTGCTTTACTTCGAGTAATCTTATTATTTCCTTATTTGTTTGAGTAAGTTTTGATGTGTCCTTAACTCCTGCATATATATTGTCTATTACATCATTATCATCCTCATCCTTGTAGTCATATACTCTTTTTATGGGCATAAAAATTTCACCTGAGCTATAGGTTGATACAACTCCCATATCATCTTCATTGCTTTTAAGAACACCTACAATAGTTAATGTATCACTATAATCATCAAAATCAACCTTAAAGGTTTTACCTACAACATTGGCATAGCCAAACATAGCTTTAGCCATCCATTCGCTTATTACGGCTGCTTTGGTTCCGCCAATATTATCGGCATCATTTAAAAATCTGCCATATTTAAGCTCAAAGTTGCCCTGATTTTTGTATTCCTTTGTTGTGCCTGTAATGTTACAGTACAATTTACTTTGATTTCTTAAATCGACCTCTGTATTTGTACTTATGTAAGGGGCAGCATATTCGATATTTGGGTGATTTTTTATAAGCTCTAAATCTTCATCAGTAAGAAAGTCCTTATCCTTAACATCATTCATCCAACTTTTAAGATAAATTACAATAAGATTGGAACCTAATTTATCAAATTCGCTGTCCATCATAGATTTTATACCTATGCCTATGGATGTTATCATTATTACGGAGGATATACCTATTATTATACCAAGCATAGTAAGAAAAGTTCTCATTTTGTTTGAAAACACATTTGTAAAAGCTGATGTTATCTGTTCAATTATGTTCATATGTACTCACCTCTGCAATCAATGGATTTTTTACAGGCTCATCACTTATTATAATACCATCTGTAAACTTGACAATTCTTTTGGTATATGCAGCTATATCCGGCTCATGAGTTACCATAACTATGGTTGCACCGTCAAAATTCAATTTTTGAAATATCTCAATAATTTCCACACTTGATTTTGAGTCAAGGTTACCCGTTGGTTCATCAGCAAGTATAATGGACGGCTCATTTACAAGGCTTCTTGCTATGGCAACTCTTTGCCTCTGACCACCTGACATTTCATTTGGTTTATGATTTATTCTTTCACTAAGTCCAACCCTTTTCATTGCCTCAAGTGCTTTTTTGTGACGTTCTTTAGGTTTAACTCCTGCATATATCATAGGCAGTTCTACATTTTGTATTGCCGTAAGCTTTGGCAATAGATTAAAGCTTTGGAATACAAACCCTATTTTTTTATTGCGTATGTAGGCAAGCTGATTTCCGCTGATTTTTGATATATTTTCTCCGTCAAGAATATATTTACCTGATGTCATAGTATCAAGACAGCCCAGTATATTCATCATTGTGGATTTACCTGAACCTGATGCTCCCATTATGGATACAAATTCACCTTTCTCTACGAATAAATCGACGCCTCTTAATGCCTCAACTTCAATTTTTCCGTTTTTATATATTTTTCTTATTCCTGTGGCTTTAATCATTATTATTCGCCTCCGCTAAGGATACAGTCATTCCTTCACTGATAAGAGATTCATCGGGAGTGTTTACTACATTTTCGCCTATATTTAGTCCTTCTATTTCAATGTACATATTGTCAAAGGCTTTTATTGTTATGTATTTTTTCTCTAAAACATTACTGTTGTTTACCACATAAACATAATCCCTGCCTGTATTATCGGTAAGATAAGAGCTTACAGGAATTACTATGGCGTTCTCATTAGTACTTGTTACAATTTTACCATCCACATTAAATCCTAAATTAAGATTAGCTTTATCTGTTACTGTAACCTGTACAGTAACTACGTTTTTTTCACTGTTATTAATTGTCTTTTTTTCAGCAGTAGGGTATATTTTAGTAACCGTACCCTTTAATTCACTTTCAAATCCGTCATAGGTTATTGTAACAGGCTGATTAAGAGCTATATTTTGCATATCATATTCGGGTACATCTAAATTGACGATTGTATTTTCATCTGCAATTTCAAATAAATAAGTTCCTTCACTTACAGCAGAGCCTGACATAAAGTCTTCCTGTAAATTTATTATTATTCCGTCACAAGGAGCTGTTTCTTCGGTTTTGTATTTGTTTATTTCTGTTTGAAGCTGTTCCGCTTTAAGTTTTGATTGCTGTAAAGCTATATTTTGAGCCTCTCTTTTGTTTTGGGCTTCGTAAGTATTGTTTTGATTTATAAGCTGATTATATTTTGCCTGTGCAACTTCCTTATTTGCTTTTTCTGTATTTAAAGAAAGGGACTCTGATTTTTTCTGACTTTTCAGAAGTTCTAAATCATTAAGCTTTTGATTATACTCATTTTCAGAATTTTTTAATTCATCAAGAGATAAGCCGCCGCTGTTATAAAGCAATGTGTTATTATTATAATCTTCTTTTGCCTTATTAAGGTCATACTCTCCCTGTTTAATTTGTATATCAAGCTGTTCTATTTTGTAGTTAATAGCTTCAATATTAGTATCGCATTGGTTAATGTTTGCACTGTATTCTTTAAGCAGACTTTCATCAATTTCTATATTAACGGCTTTAAGTGCAACTTCATTGCTTTTTATATCAAGCATTGCTGCTGCAAGCTGGTTTTTTAGATCATCAAGAGCTTTTTCGTTATATGTAAAAAGGGTCTGTCCTTTCTTTACGGCATCACCTTCTTTTATGTAGATTTCCTTAATTGTTGCAGAAGAGGAAGAATAAAATCTGTTACTGTCTGCTAAGGCAACAGTGCCGGTTGCACTTACTTCCGTTGTAATGGATTTGGTATGGACTTTTTCAGTTTCTACCAAAG
>CABVEG010000239.1 GCA_902497185.1 uncultured Eubacteriales bacterium
TTTTAGAATAATTAGTTCGTTAAATACAATTTTACTTCACTCAATTTTGTAGCTGTATTTTTTGTTTATTTGTTACAAACTTCTCTTTTTTATGTTATGATTATTTTGTTCCATTTAGGTCAATTTCAGTCTTATTAAGTTTAATCACTTAAATTTTAACTGTTTTTGTCCTTAAATGGAACTTTTTAATTTTTGCGTATGCGCTTAGAAAACATCTCTTTTTTGTTTGGATGAGGAAGCGTATCCTTAAATTGTTTACTACTTATCTATTCCCGCTTTTATCCCCATTTAGTTATTGTTAAGTGACTTTAAATTCAAAGGCTTAATAGCTTGAAAGCAGCTTAAATACTTGGGCTTTTAATATAAAGTGTTTTAACAAGGTACTATTGAATAAAAAATGTCACACAATGTCACTTGGGGCAGTGTATTATTGAATTGCAAAAATTAAATAAAGGAGGAATATAATGAATAATATAATAGTAGCTCTCATTGGAGCAGGCGGAAGTGCTATAGGTGCCGTGCTTGGTGTATTTGTTAATACTAAGCTGATTAACTATCGTATAGGGCAGCTTGAAAGCAAGGTAAATAAACATAACAACTTAATTGAAAGGACTTATGAGCTTGAAACAAAAGAAAAAGTCCTTGAGGAACAAATTAAGGTAGCTAATCACAGAATTAGTGATTTGGAACAGGAAAAGTATTCGGACAATAAATTTTATAAAGAAAGCTAGGAGGTTATATATTATGAAGAAATGGTTTAAGGCGGCAGGAATAAGAGCGGTAAGGACAATGGCACAGACAGCTATTGCTATGATTGGTACAGCAGTTGTTTTAGATGATGTTAATTGGCTTATGGTTATGTCTGCGGCAGTACTGGCAGGAGTTTTGAGTATGCTTACAAGTGTTACCGGACTTCCTGAAGTTAAGGGGTGAATATTATGAAAATTAATACCTACCTTACAAAAGTAAATTTTAGCGCTTTAAAAAACAAAGTTAATAAGTATATTGTAATACATTTTACGGCAAATAACGGAGATACAGCCCTTGGCAACTGTAAATATTTTTATGATGTTAACAGAAATTCTTCGGCACATTATTTTGTTGATGAGAATAGCATATATCAGTGTGTTAAGGATATTGATGTAGCTTGGCACTGTGGGGCAAATAGCTACAAACATCCTTATTGCAGAAATAACAACAGCATAGGTATTGAGCTGTGCAGCAGGAAAACAAATGACTATTACTTTAAAGATGAAACTATTACAAATGCTGTAAACCTTGTTAAGGAGCTTATGTCAAAATATAATATTGCTGCTGAAAATGTTATAAGACACTATGACGTAACAGGAAAAATATGCCCTGAGCCTTATGTGAGAGATAGTAAGGCTTGGGAAAAATTTAAGGAAAGATTGGAGGAGGATAATATGACTGATGAAAGAGTAAAGGAAATTGCTGTACAGGTGGCAAATGATATGATTTATAAATACAGTGACAAGGTATATAACAAGGTTGAGGAAGTGCCTGAGTGGGGTAAGGCTACAGTTAATAAGCTTATAAGCAAAGGACTGTTAAAGGGCAATGAAAAGGGCTTGGATTTAAGCTATACACTTTTGAGGCTGCTTGTTATTAATGATAGGGCAGGGTTGTATAATTAAAGTTTAAGGGTGCGGCAACGTACCCTTAATTCTTATTATAAGTAAAGCCTATTTTGGACATTTATTAAAATATGGCTTGTATACTTGATTTTTTTAATTATACATTTTATAATTTAACATATAAGATATGATCAGTAGCTAAAGGGTTGCAGTCCCTTTTTAAATTTTTTTTTGAGGATTAATATGAAAAGGATTTTAAAACATCTTGTAGGAACATTTTTAATATGCATTGTCTTTTTGATTATATATATTTGGAGTACAGACAATACTCTTACAACAAGAAGCTATACTTTGGAAACTTCAAAGATAAGCGAAAATGTAAGACTTCTCCTTATAACTGACCTTCATAGTACCAAGTATGGGGATAATCAGTCTGAACTTATTATGGCTATTGATAAGGCTAAGCCTGATGTTTTGCTTTTAGGCGGAGATATTTATGACGATGTAAGGAATAATGATAACACTAGGATATTAATTAAAAATATTGCAAATAAGTATCCCTGCTACTATGTGTCAGGCAATCACGAATACTGGTCCTATAAAATAGGAGAAATAAAGCAAGAAATAAGAAATATGGGAGTTTCTGTTTTAGAAGGCAGTGGAGAGAATATTGATGTTAATAATCAGAATATATTTTTATGTGGTGTAGATGACCCTGATTGCTCTAAGTCAGAATATGGAGAATCAAAGGATTGGTATAAAGAGCTTAGTGACTGTAATAATAGTGTTAATGAAAATCAGTACAGCATACTTTTATCTCATCGTCCTGAAAGGGCAAATGATTATAAAAACTGCAATTTTGATTTGATTTTAAGCGGACATGCTCATGGAGGACAGTTTAGATTTCCTCCATTTATAAATGGTCTGTATGCACCTCATCAGGGCTTTTTGCCTAAGTATGCAGGGGGAGAATATGATTTGGGAAACAGTAAAATGATTGTAAGCAGAGGCCTTATGATTACATATATTCCAAGAATATTTAATCCACCTGAGCTTGTTGTAGTTGATATTGTTGGAGAGTAAATTTTAGGTAAATTATCATATTGCCACTTTTGGCTTTTTATGTTATAATACAAAATCTATGATGAAAATTTACAGAGGAGAAGGAAAATACTTATGGAAAAGAAAAAAAGAAATTCGTTTTCTGGCTCACTTGGGTTTGTATTAGCGGCGGCAGGAAGCGCTGTAGGTTTGGGAAATATATGGAGATTCCCTTATCTTGCAGCTAAGGACGGCGGCGGTCTGTTTTTGGTAATGTATCTTTTGTTGGCGGTGACATTTGGCTTTACCCTTCTTATTGCTGAGGTTGCAATAGGCAGAAAAACAAAACAAAGTCCTCTTACAGCTTATGGCACACTTAAAAAGGAATGGAAACCTTTAGGTATATTTGCCTGTCTTGTCCCTGCAATTATATTGCCTTATTACTGTGCAATAGGAGGCTGGGTATTGAAATACTTTATGGCTTTCCTTATGGGGGAAGGTGTTGCATCAGCAGGAGATAATTATTTTTCAAATTTTATATCAGGTACGGCAGAGCCTATAGTATATATGCTTATATTTCTTGCTTTTGTTGCCTTTGTTGTGTTTAGGGGAGTAAATAAGGGTATTGAGTCTACGTCAAAGGTTCTTATGCCTATACTTCTTGTGCTTGTTTTGGGAATTTCTATATTTGCTCTTACAATAAGCAATACTG
>CABVEG010000240.1 GCA_902497185.1 uncultured Eubacteriales bacterium
CGGCGCTTATGAAAGAAGGCTTAAGGCTGCCGACAGTGAAATTCAGGTATTTAAAAAAGCCTGTCCTCTTTTTGTGCCTCTTGCAGAAGAGGGATGGACTGAAAACGATATTGCCAAACTTACTGTTAAGGAATATTTAAGCGAGCTTGTAAATAACGGTATTGATTCTCTTATTTTAGGCTGCACTCATTATCCTATTTTGAAGGCGACAATAGGCGAATTTATAGGAGAAAAAATCACTATTGTTGACCCTGCAAAGGAAACAGCACATAAGCTTATGGAATTTCTTGAAAAAAATGATATGCTTACTGAAAATGAATACGAAGGCAAAAAAGAATTTTATGTAAGTGACAATTATGCTAATTTTGACCAGCTTTGCAAGAGAGTTCTTAAATATAAGTGTAAGGCTGAAAAGGTGGATATTGAAAAGTATTAGAGATAAAATATAAAAAAGCTCTTATTCTTAGAATATTTAAATTTAGTAATAAGTATTTGCTTTATTTAGCAATGACTGATTAAATGCTGACATCAACTATAATAACGCAACTGTTTTTAGTTATTAATTGACAAAAAAGAAGTATTGGCACTCCCTTTTACCTTTTGTGTTGATGAATTTCCACTCCGTCGATGTCACCAGTCACCGTTATTGCGGGCGGTTCCGCATTATGATATAATGAGCTTGGCAAATCGGAATTTGGGAGATGCCTATGAACAAGTTTTTGAATGATATAAGGAGTGCAGAAAATCCTATATCTGGTAATAGAAAAATTATAAATACCATAGCTGTATTGTTCCTTGGAATAGCTTTGGGGACTTTTTCAAAATTTTTGGATTTTCGTCAAGCTGAACTGCCAAGTGTGCTTATGGCAATAGATGGAGCATTAGATGTTCATAATTTCCTTGGGCGTTTTGCAATTTGGGTATTGATTGCACTGTGTATTTCTATTTATAGTAATTCTGCAATAAGAGCAAGCGTTAATGTTTTTGCGTTTTTTGTTGGTATGGTTACAAGTTACTATTTGTATTCAAATTATGTCGCAGGCTTTTTCCCAAGAAGCTACGCCATGATTTGGTTTGGCTTTACCATTATTTCTCCGTTCTTTGCATTTGTCTGTTGGTATGCGAAAGGGAAAAGCAAACCGGCATTTATGCTATCAATGTTGATTTTAGCAGTATTGTTTAACATGACTTTCGTATATGGATGGGGATATTTCGAAGCACTCTCTGTTTTAGAATTGGTAGTCTTTATTATTGGACTTACTGTTTTGAGGAGGGACACATTGAGAAGTTCTGTGCTAATGGGAACAATTAGTATAGTTCTTGCATTTTTACTTGATATGGTCATTCCATTCCATTTTGGATAAACAACTTCCAATTTATCGGGCAGTTCCTTTGGGGCTGCCCATTTTGCGTAGGCAAAGGTTGTGCAAAGTGCCAAATGAAACCGGCGTATGCACAATATCAACACAAAAGGTAAAAGGGATTATTGGCATATCAGCTTGACAATTTGGTACATAGGTGTTATTATTTAATTATGGAGTGAAAGCTCCATAATTTTTGAAAAATGAGTTAGTTATTGCTAACTAGGTCGCTTAATTAAAATGGAGGTATCATTATGGCAAATGCTATTATTATTGTTTTATTAATTATTATTGCTGTTTTTTCTATTAAAAGCTATGCTAAAAAACTATCTAAAGGGTGCTGTGGGGCAGGCGGTGATACTACTAAAAAAATAAAGGTTAAGGATAAAAATATTGCTAATTATCCATTTTGTACTGTAATTGGAGTTGAGGGTATGACCTGTGCTCATTGCAAGCTTAGGGTTGAAAATTCTCTTAACGGTTGTGATGGGGTATGGGCTGAGGTAGATTTAGGTAAAAAATCTGTTTTAGTCAGAATGAAAAAGGAATTATCTGATGATGAGCTGAGGAGAATAATCACTTCCGCAGGTTATGCAGTAACGGAAATTAAAAAGGTAAGTTAAGTACTGTTTCTACTTTAAGTTTTTATTGACAAAATATAATATGAAAGATAAAATATAACTATATCATAACAGGTACAAGGAGGTATAGTTATGAAGCAGTGTATGGATGCTGATAATTTGCACCGTAGGTTGAAAAAAATAATTGGGCAGGTGCAGGCTATAGACAGAATGGTGGATGAGGATATACCTTGCGAGGATATTTTATCTCAGATTAATGCTGCTAAATCTGCACTTCATAAAGTAGGTCAGGTAGTTCTTGAAGGACATATTAAGCATTGTGTGCGTGATGGCATTGAACATGGAGATGCTGACAAAACTATTGAAAACTTCACAAAGGCTGTTGAAAGATTTGCAAATATGAAATAGTGTCTGTATAATAATATATTTATGAAAGCGGTCAATTTTTTGACCGTTTTTTTATTTTACTATTGACAACCTATACGGGTATGGGTATAATATAACTTATCCGAAGCAAATGGGAGCTTGCTCACGATTTGCGATGGATAAGTTATCGAATCTTTTTATTCAGATAGGAAGTATCTGCCTTATGGAGTAAGGTAAGGCAAGCTTGCTTGACTTAAAATAAAAAGATAAGATAATAGTAAACAATAAAACCCTTGAAGCAAATGGGAGCTTGCTCACAATTTTCAACGAGCTATTTAAATTATATAGTCATAAAGGAGGTAAGCTATGATTATTGAAAAACTGGAATCTTTACTTGAATGGGGAGGAACCAAAAGAAAAGTTATATTACTTATAATATCAGCAATAGCTCTGATATTTAGTATATTTGACTTAATTAACCTGCCTGTAGATTCGGCGTGGATTGCAATTATTTTATGTGGTATGCCAATAATACTTGAGGCAGTTATAGGTTTGATAACAGAGTTTGATATTAAGGCAGATGTACTTGTATCTCTCGCTTTAATTGCCGCTGTTTTAATTGGAGAGGATTTTGCAGCAGGTGAGGTTGCCTTTATTATGCAGCTTGGGGCTTTGCTAGAGGATTTAACTGTTGCTAAGGCAAGGGCAGGAATTGAAAGACTTGTTAATCTTACACCTCAAAATGCCAGATTAATTAAAAATGGTGCTGAAGAAATAATACCTGCGGATAAAGTAAAAATTGGTGATATTATAAGAGTAATTCCGGGGGAAAGCATACCTGTTGACGGAGAAATAATATCAGGACAGACCTCTGTAAATCAGGCGGTTATGACAGGTGAATCCCTGCCTGTTGACAAGACTGTGGGAGATATGGTTTCAAGCGGTACTGTCAATCAGTATGGTGTATTTGAAATGAGGGCAGTCAAGGTTGGAGAGGATAGCTCTATTCAAAAAATGATAAGGCTTGTTAAG
>CABVEG010000241.1 GCA_902497185.1 uncultured Eubacteriales bacterium
ATTTTGTAAGACTTAATTTAACTCTCAAATACCGCTTAAACAGTTACTTTATAAGCTATCATTCTCTTTTTTATTATATTTTATTTTGCGGTATTTTCAAAGATATAAACATCAAAATAATTATTGCATACCCTCTAATACTATGTTATAATCTGAAATGAGCTGATTTATCAGCCCACAAGAGGGAATAATTAAGGTGGTTGCAAATAATGCTCCTGAAATGGGGTGTTTGCCTATGGGATATTATGAATATACATATATGTTGATATTGACTATAGTACTTATTTTTGCAATAAAAAAGTAGCTACCTGACCCTGGAAAGTTTGGTAGCCACTTTTTCACTAAACAAATACGGGGCATGCAACCGCTAGGTTGCTCCCTCTTGTATAATTATAATATCACAACTCCCCTGAAAAGTCAATTATATAATTAATCTTTCCTTCCCTCCTCTAAATCAAATATCATATTTTGGAAAGAAATCATATGATAATAAATTTATTAACATTATTTTATCAATTCAGCAATAACACTGCCTATATCACCATCAATGCAAATTGACCTCTCTTTTATATCATAGGGACAAACAGCCTGCCCCATATTTATACAAACATATACTGCCTTTGTATTATTTGCAGTCATTTGCCAAAAAGGATATTTAATAATTGCAGGAGTATTGCCTCCTACACCAAGCTCTAATAAAATAATATTTAAATTTTTATACCGTCTTATAAAATCATTGTATCTGTCGCAAGCTCTGTACCATCCATCATCCTGAACAAAAGTATCATCACATCTCAAATTCATAGTCATTGGTGCACCACACTTTGGACAATAGGGCACCAATTCGGAAGGAATTTTCATATTTTTCTGTTCAGCAATCATTTGTCTTATTTTTTCCTCATTATCATAGGTTTTGTTATGACAGGGGCTTGAGCATTGCCACAGACCATAATCTCCCTGAGTATAAAACAGCCTTTTTTTATCAAAGCCTGCAAGCTGAAACTGATGGTCAACATTTGTAGTCAATACAAAATAATTCTTATCCTTTACAAGCTCTAACAAATCAGTGTATGGTTTTCCTGCACTCACATCATAACGGTTATAATAAACCTGTCTGCTCCAATATGCCCAATATTCCTCTAAAGTTTCAAATGGATAAAAACCTGCACTATACATATCAGTAAAATGATATTTTTCTATAAAATCTCCAAAATGCTCCTTAAAGCTTTCTCCTGCATAGTCAAAGCCTGCTGATGTTGACATACCTGCTCCTGCTCCTATAAGAATTGCATCAGCTTTTTCAATTTCATTTTTAAGCCTTTTAATTTGACTTAAGAAGTCTTTCGTATATTTCTCTGTCTGTGTCCTTAAAAACATTAAATATCACCTTCTTAACATTAGAATTTTTTAAATAATCCGATACGGTTTCAACAGCTATTTCAGCAGCCCTTTCATTTGGAAAGTGAAACTCTCCTGTAGATATACAGCAAAAAGCTATTGACTCAATATTATTTTCATCAGCAGCCTTTAAGCAATTTCTATAGCAATCCGAAAGGAGATTACAATCCCTTATTGTTAATTTTCCTCCCACAATAGGTCCTACAGTGTGAATTATATAATCACAAGGCAGGTTATAGGCATCAGTTATAATTGCCTCACCTGTTTTAGCCTGACAATTTCTTTTATTCATAATTCTATTACACTCATTTCTAAGCTGAACTCCTGCAAAGGTATGTATTGCATTTGCTATACCTATCTAAATCACACATTTCCTTCTCACTTTCCCGAAAAAAATCATCATAATCCTCATCAGAACAGCCTTTTATAAAGATATGGCATATTTCCTCATTAGAAGTTGGAGCGACAATAATTCGCTCAATTAAAGTAGTCAGCAATGACAGCTTATCCTCGTATTCCATATTAGCTACAAGAGTATTAAAGTTCAGCAGCGTTCTTTTCACTTCGCTAAGTCCTTTCATCATATCCTGCTGACCTTGATGCGCCTGCTCTAATTTAGCAATAATGCGTTCTGTCTGGGATAATTCATCAGACAGGGCAGATATATCATCTTGTATATACCGCTTGATTGCTTCGTCTGCTTCACGAAGATTTCTGACCTGTGTAGCAATAGACGATTGTATTTTTTCTTTTCGCTTTTTTGCTTCAGCTAAATCTCGTTCGTTGCTGTCGTTCTTAATCAGAGCCTGCATTTTGTTATCCAAAATCTTCGTGTAATATTCGCTGTCCTGTTCTGCAATTTTCCCTAATTGTTCCATCACAAAATCGTCAAGACGGTTTCCGTCAATAGACTTAAAACCGCATTTTTCTTTTCCACGCCTTTTCGGACAGCCATACTTGAAACGGGGCTTTCCGTTCGTCCAACGATTTGACTCTGGAAAAACATTCAATCTGCCGCCGCAAATCGGGCAATAGACAAGCCCTCCAAGCAGAGCGTTAGTGGCTCTGTGAGGTCGGTTATACTTATCGGCAATCGCTTCAAGAAGCTCCTGTGTTTCAATCCATTCCGCACTTGGGATAAATCCTTCGTGCTTGCCGACAGCGATAATCCACTCTGAAATTGCTTTATCTGTGCATACCTGAACAAACTTTGGCTCAATGAATGTACTTTCTTCATCTTCCAACTTCTCTTGGTCAGTCTTATTATAAGCCATTATCCCGTGTATTCCATCGAAAACTTCCATGTCAACACAAATCTTTCCGTCCCTCTGATAGAAATAATCGTAAGATATTTCATCAGCAATACAATAAATCGGATTTGATAATATATCCTTAATGCTCAGGGATGTATGTTCTTTACCAAATTTCGTCTTATAATCTTTGCTAATGGTTGTTGCTGTTTTATTGATAGAGCGACATTGCCGAAACACTTTGAAAATCTGCTGCACCATTTCTTTCTCATTGGAAAGTGGCTCTAAGTGAGTGATGGAAGTTTTATTCTTTCCGCTTCCGACCGTATTTCGTACCGCCTTAAATCCTGTCGGCGTACAGCCGCCCATCCATCTGCCGTCCTTTGCAAGCTCTATCAGATTGTCAGCTATTCGTTCCGCAATAATGTCCCTTTCAAATTCAGCAATGATTGCCAAAAAAGAAATCATTATCTTGGAAGTGCTGATTAGAGTATTGATATTGTTGGAGCATACCAACAAAGCCACATCGTGCTTATTAAAGAAATCAACCAAGCGAAGCAGGTCAGAAGTTTTCCTGCTGATACGGTCTAATTTGTAGCATACTACCGCACGGATTTTACCTGCTTCAATGTCGTGGAGCATCCTTTGAAAATCGGGTCTATCGGCATAGTACCCGCTTAA
>CABVEG010000242.1 GCA_902497185.1 uncultured Eubacteriales bacterium
AGATTATAGAACATATGAAGAATTTTATTGTTTCAAATGAAGTTACGGCAGGAGAAAAATTGCCTTCCGTACGTGAACTTGCTTCTCAGGCAGGAGTAAATCCAAATACTATGCAAAGAGCTTTGTCAGAGCTTGAAAGCGCAGGTCTTGTATATTCCAACAGAACAAGCGGCAGATTTATAACAGAGGATGAAAATATTATACACAATCTGAAAACAGAAATTGCTAATAAAAACATACAATCTTTTCTCATAAATATGGAAAAAATCGGCTATGGAAAAGAAGAAACCATTGTGCTTATTAAAAACTTTAAAGAAGGAGTGAATTAAATGGACAACATAATTTTACAGTGCAATTCCCTGTGCAAAAGCTATGGAAACAAAAGGGCGCTTAACAATTTAACATTTACTGTTAATCGTGGCAGAATAATAGGACTTTTAGGGCCAAACGGCAGCGGCAAAACAACATTAATTAAAATTGCTAACGGACTTTTAACTCCTACATCTGGAGAAATATTAGTAAAAGGCAACAAAGTAGGTATAGAAAGCAAAAAAATAATATCCTATCTGCCTGACTGTGTAGCTCTCCCCGAATGGATGAAGATAAAAGAGCTTGCAGAGTTTTATAAAACATTTTACAGTGACTTTGACATTGAGAAATCACACGCTATGATCAAAAATCTTGGAATAGATGAAAACGCTGTATTTAAAACCCTTTCAAAGGGCAATAAGGAAAAAGTACAACTTATACTTGTAATGAGCAGAGAAGCTGAACTATATCTCCTTGATGAGCCTATGGGAGGTGTTGACCCGGCTACAAGAGATTATATTTTAAATACAATAATATCCAATTATTCCGAAAACGCAACCGTTCTTATTTCAACTCACCTTATTGCAGATGTAGAAAAAATACTTGACGAAGTTTTGTTTATTAGCAACGGCGAAATTGTTATGCAGGATATGGTTGATAATATCAGAGATAAACAGGGAAAAAGTGTTGATACACTTTTCAGGGAGGTGTTCAAATGTTAGTTAAACTTTTAAATTATGAATTTAAGGCAATGGGCAGAATACTTCTACCCTTTTACGGTGCATTAATTTTACTTGGTCTTATAAGCTCCATATATACACGTTTTATTCCCGATGATATAGCACTGCTAAATTTGTCAGGCATAATTTTAATAATGCTGTTTGTGTTTATGATCATATTTGCTACTGCATTAAGCTTTATAATGACCATATTAAGATTTAAAAGAAATTTATTGGATAATGAAGGCTATATTATGAATACCCTGCCCGTAACTCCATGGCAGAATATAAGTGCTAAACTTATTACAGCAATAGTATTTCAGATTTTAGCCGCCATATCTATGGCTCTTGCCATAATTGCGTTTATACTGCCAATGCCCGATGTAAGTTTAAGTAATTTTATTACCGGCTTTGCCGAGCTTTATAATAATTTAAAGCAGTTTAATATAAACTTTGGTATACTGTATATTGAAACAATACTTCTCGGAATAGTGGGACTTATATCAATTAATTTAAGTTTGTATTCTGCAATGTGTATAGGTCACAGCTTTAACAGTCATAAAGTTTTAATTTCCATACTTATATATATATAATACTTTCTGCCACCCATATTGGTCCTATATATGACTATTCTTCATATAGCAGGATTATGGAATTATGGCTTCTTATTTACATAATTTATAGAGCCGTGTTTGCAGCTGTTTACGGATTTTTGGTTCATTATTTTATGAAAAATAAGCTTAATCTTCAATAACAAAGCATAAAAGTGCCAAAACCTCTCTATCAATATCATGAGAGGTTTTGGTATTAATTAGAATTTTTATAACTGCTTAATAAGTTTTCAAATATACCTTAAATTTATACATTACTATAAATACTGCCCTTAGTATAAAGAGCAACAGCAGGATTATGCCCTGTAACTCTGTCTTTAACAATAAGAACAGTAACAGGTGCCTCTGAATGTCTTATAAACAGTGAATCGTGTCCAACGCAAAGCCCTATAAGTATGTTTAAATCCGTTTTTTCTCTGTTTAATATTTTAGCCTGCATAATAGGATTACACATAGATTCATACTTAGCACCCTTTGTAAGCGTATTTTCTTTCGGAATACCTATTTCAGACTTTTCAACAGCTCCTATTTTACACCCTACAGAATAGTACTCAATACCATGAGCCCTCAGTATTTTAGCAAATATTCCTGCCTCATTAAGCAAGCCTACACATGTAGCAATACCAACCTTTTTGGCACCGTATCTTTTAATAAACTCAACTGTTTCCTGAACTCTTGTGTATTTACCATAGAATTGACTTTCTACTTCAGCGCCAACCAGAGCAAGTCTGTTATTAATTTCATCATTAAGATACATTTTCTTAGCATCTTCAAGCAAATTTTCATCAACTTCTTTAGTTAAACAAAAGCCCGGATATTTGCTTTCATCCTTATTCATACATGCCTTTACCCTGCAATCGGCACAGGTAAGACATTGATTAAATCTGTTTTCTTTGTCCATTATATATACATCTCCTTTTGTTAACTGCAACAATCCGGTATTACATAGGTTGTAGTTTCACAGCAATCATTTTTTTCTTTTTCAGCAGCAGATACTTCATTTGTAAAAATGCCGGCAGTTTTCACGGTAGCCCCCTCCTGTGAGGTTTCAAAAATATCCTCATCACTTAAGCCATTAAAGCCTAATCTTGCATTTTCAATAAATTCATCTGTATTTCTTTCAGGATTAATAAGACCTATTGCCTGCAAATCAGGCACGGTAATTTTAAGAGCCTCATAACCTCCATTTAACGCAGGCTTATAACTATAAGAGGATAATACCTGTGCATTAAAGTCAGCATCTCCTGCTACCCAATTTTTTTCTATCTGTATTTTAGCCGTTTCTTCTTTATTTTCTTCTACCCACTGGGATGCCTTCATAATTGCTCTTGTGAACTTTTCTGCAATTTCGGGATGCTTTTCTGCAATATCTCCTGTTACAAAACTTATACAGCAGTACTCATTTTTATATTCATCATCCCTTGCTGTATCAATAATTGCTTTCAAATTATAGTCCCTTTCGGCTATAGATGCCTTAGGATCACCTAAAACTATGGCATCTATAGCACCGTTTTGCAGCGCCTGTGCAAGGTCACTTTCAGAATATACAACAAATTCCGCATCACAATTATCAGGAGATGCATTAAGCCCTGCATGATAAAGTGAACGTCTTGTTATAATTGTGCCTGCTGCACCAAGTCCTCCGGTACCAATCCTTTTGCCCTTTAAATCAACAACAGAATTTA
>CABVEG010000243.1 GCA_902497185.1 uncultured Eubacteriales bacterium
AATGACCTTATTGCAGCAGGTATAAAAGGCAAGGCTATAGGACAGGCTTTAAACAAGGCTCTTGACTATGTTATGAAAGAGCCTCAAAAGAATAAAAGAGATGTACTTTTAGACTATATTAAGGGGGTATAAATATGGCAACAGCATTAATAACCGGTGCAAGCGGCGGTATGGGAAAGGATATGGCTATACTTCTTTCAAAAAAAGGCTACGATATAATACTGGTGGCAAGAAATGAAGAAAAGTTAAATGAAGTTGCTAAACAAATTGGAACTCAGGTTACTGTTATACCTATGGATTTAAGTATCAGAAAAAACTGCATTAAACTTCATTCTATGGCAAAAAACATAGATATATTAATTAACAATGCAGGCTTTGGTGCATGGGGTGAGTTTTATTATTCAAGTCTTAAAAACGAGCTTAATATGATTGACCTTAACATATCAGCTCTTCATATACTAACAAAGCTCTATCTAAGAGATTTTGTAAGAAGAAACAAGGGTTATATATTAAACGTTGCTTCCCTTGCCTCATTTGGTTCAGGACCTTTAATGGCAACATATTACGCAACAAAAGCCTATGTATATAAACTTACAACTGCAATAAATGAGGAACTAAGACAGAGAAGGTCAAAGGTACACATATCCCTGTTTTGCCCCGGTCCTGTAGAAACGGGATTTAATGACAGAGCAAATGTAACCTTTTCAATTAAACCTTTAGACAGTATGACAGCTGCTAAAAAGGCACTTATCGGAATGTTTATGAAAAAAACTGTTATACTTCCTTCATTTAAGGATTGGCTTACAATGGCTGCCTGCAAATTTGCACCTTTGCGTCTTGTGTTAATAGCCTGCTTTCACATTCAAAAGAGCAAGAGTAATTAACTCTTGCAAAACAGGTCAAATAATGATACAATATTAGAAGTGTGATTTGAAGAAAAAATGGAGGTAATAATATGAGTGGACATTCCAAATTTGCTAACATTAAGCATAAGAAGGAAAAAAATGATGCCGCTAAGGGCAAAATATTTACTGTAATCGGAAGAGAGCTTGCAGTTGCCGTAAAGGCAGGCGGTCCTGACCCTGAAAGCAATTCAAAGTTAAGGGATGCCATTGCTAAGGCTAAGGCAAACAATATGCCTAATGATACTATTGACAGAAGTATTAAAAAAGCGGCTGGTAACCTTGATGCTGTTAATTTTGAATCAATTACCTATGAGGGCTATGGTCCAAAGGGTGTTGCTGTTATTGTTGAGGTACTTACTGATAACAAAAACCGTTCTGCGGCAAATGTAAGAAGTGCATTTACAAAGGGCGGCGGAAATATGGGTACTACAGGCTGTGTAAGCTTTATGTTTGATGAAAAGGGTCAAATTATAATTGAAAAAGATGATGACCTTGATGCAGAAGCTCTTGAAATGACAGCTATTGAAGCAGGTGCAGAAGATATAAGTGAGGAAGATGACAGCTTTGAAATAATTACTGCTCCTGATGATTTTTCAGAAGTAAGAGAAGCTCTCGAATCAGCAGGTTTTGAAATGGCTGAAGCTGAAATTTCCATGATTCCACAAACTTATACAGAACTTACTGACGAAGATGATATTAAGAAAATGACAAAGCTCCTTGATATGCTTGATGACGATGACGATGTTAAGAACGTATATCATAACTGGGATGAATAAATAACATATTTAACAAAGGAACACCAAAAACAAACATATTTAACAACAGGGATAGGACAACACAAAATGTTCCTATCCCTGTTGGTTTATATGACTTGTTTTGTCAATGTATAACAACACTGTATTTGACTTTCCCCAACTGACGACTAAATACTCCTACCTTAACAGTAATATCTCAAAACTATAAATTAAATCTGTAATGCTTTTATTTTTAAAAATTATAACTTCACATCTGCATTTTAAAAGTTACTATAGCACCTTTAATATTTTCATTTAATAATTTTGTAAATTCCTGAGCCTTGTCCTCAGGGACAAAATTGTTGTAATGATAAGGTACGGCAACCTTAGGCATAATTGCATTAGCTGCCGCTGCTGCCTCCTCGACACCCATATTATACTTTCCGTCTATAGGCAAAAAGGCAACATCAACAGGCTTTGTTATTCTCTTCATTTCCTCTGTAAAATCACTGTCACCTGCTGAATAGTAATTGTATCCGTTAATAGTTATTATATAACCTACCCAATTATATTCCTTCTTATGATTTTGCCTTTCTTCTGAAGTATTATAAGCGGCAACAGTACTAAATCTTATGCCATCAGCCTCATAGTCATTATTTGGCGCCACACCTTTAACATTTGTAAGTCCATCTGCCTTTGCCTGTTCAACTCCGTCCTCAGTAATATAAATCACAGTTGAAGGTTTTATAACCCGCTTAATACTATCAATTTCATAATGGTCATTATGTGTATGAGTTATAAAAACAATATCTGCATCATGCGGCTCACCCAAAATCCGCCTTGGATCAACATAAATTGTCTTTTCACCTGTTATTCTTATAGAAGATTGATCAAAAACCTGTACATTTTCAAAATATGCCCTGATGCTGTCATCCATAAGGATAGCCTTTGTTGTAATATCTACGGTCTGAACTGCACTGTCAAATTTAATTGAAGCTCCAAAAGCTTCACATACATAACGCAAAGGTAAATATGCCTTATTTTTATTAATTTCAGCAAGACAATCAATTTTCCTACCGCCTAAATTATCCATAATATAAAATTCATTATCTGTTTCAAAGTGCAGATTATGCTCATCTTTATAAATATCAATGTTATTATTGTTAATTTCAACACTAGCATCAAAACAATCCACAGCAAAATCAGAATCAATCAGCAATCTGTTATGCGCATCATTCCATTTAACTTCATATTTGCTATAAGTTCCGTCTATTTTCAGCCTTATACCCTGCAGCTGTGATTCTTCCTTTGCAAGAAGTAAATTATCTGCCGCCTGAATTGGATATGTACCAAGTGATACATAAACACCTAAAATTAAAAATGCCGATAAAAATTTTTTCATAATAATACCTCCGTTTTTATCCCGATTTATATCTTATAGCATAATACCGAAAAAGAATTTATTTTTACCCGATAAATCATTCAAACCACCAATTTTAAATAATAAAAAGTGCAAAACCATACCGTATATGTTATAATTAAGTCACAACAAAGAACCAAGCAAAATTAAAATTTTTAGGGTATTACTCTAAATATGTATTAATATTATATCATATAATCAAAGTATTCCTCTAAATATATATTAAAATTATATAAAAATCTTATAGATTATGCCATATTCTAT
>CABVEG010000244.1 GCA_902497185.1 uncultured Eubacteriales bacterium
GTTCCGCCTACTATAAGCACATCAGCACTTTTAATTGCACTGTAAGCATTATTCCATATATCATCATCAAGACCTTCCTCATATAAAACAACGTCAGGCTTAATTACACCACCACACTCACAATGAGGTATACCCTCCATAGCCATAATATCTTCAGCACTGTAAAATTTATGACACTTCATACAATAATTTCTGTGAACACTGCCATGAAGCTCATAAACCTTTTTACTGCCTGCCATTTGATGAAGTCCGTCAATATTTTGAGTAACAACAGCCTTTAGCTTTCCCATTTTCTCAAGCTCTGCAAGAGCATAATGGGCAGGATTAGGCTTAGCATCAAGGCAAATAAGATTTTTCTTATAGTAGTCATAAAAAACTTCCTTGTTTCTATCAAAAAAGCTCCTACTTATAAGGGTTTCAGGAGGATAACCATACTCATTCTTAGCCGCATACAAACCGTCAGCACTTCTAAAATCAGGAATATTACTTTCTGTAGATACTCCCGCTCCACCTAAAAACACAATATTATCACTGTTTTTTATAATTTCAACCAACTCTTGATAAGCCATTTATTTTCCTTCTCTCTCAGCCTTCAACTTATTAACAAATTTTGCTATCTTTTCAAGGGCAACTCTTATTTCTTCAACAGAATATGCATATGAACATCTTATAAAGCCCTCACCGCACTCTCCAAAGGCAGTTCCCGGAACAACGGCAACCTTTTCTTCAAATAGAAGTCTTTCACAAAATTCATCAGATGTTAAGCCCGTGGACTTAATACAAGGGAACAAATAAAATGCACCCTGTGCCTCATAGCAGTCAAGACCCATATTCAGAAAACCTTTTCTCATAAAACGTCGGCGTCTATCATACTCCCTACGCATTTTATCCACTGCATCATCACAATTCCTAAGAGCCTCAACAGCAGCCTGCTGGCTTGTGGTAGGTGCACACATAATACAATATTGATGTACTTTTGTCATTTGAGTTAAAATCGGTTCAGGACCTGCAGCATATCCTAATCTCCAACCTGTCATAGCATATGACTTTGAAAAACCATTAATCACAATAGTCTTATCTTTCATATAATCAATTGAGGCAATTGAAAAATGTTTTTTATCTCCATATGTAAGTTCTGAATAAATTTCATCACTTATTATAAGTATATCCTTATCTTTCAAAAATTCAGCAAGTTTTTCAATATCTTCCTTTTCCATAATAGCTCCCGTAGGATTATTGGGATAAGGTAGTATCAAAGCCTTTGTTTTATCAGTAATTTTATTTTTTATATCATCAACTGTAAGCTTAAAACTGTTTTCTGCCTTAGTATTAACCACTACAGGAACACCATCAGCCATTATAATGCAAGGTTTATAACTTACATAAGAAGGCTCCGGCACAAGCACCTCATCTCCCGGCTCCAATGTTGCCCTTAAAGCAAGATCAATACTTTCACTTGCTCCCACTGTAACAAGAATTTCACCCTTTGGGCAATATACAACACCTATTGTTCTTTTAAGATATTTTGAAATTTCTTCTCTAAGTTCCATAAGTCCCGCATTTGCGGAATACACTGTCTTGCCCTTTTCAAGGTTATAGATACCCTTTTCTCTTATTGCCCACGGAGTATCAAAGTCAGGCTCGCCAACGCCCAATGATATAACACCCTCCATCTCACTTGCTATATCAAAAAATTTTCTTATACCAGAAAAAGGCATTTCTTTTACCTTTTTAGACACAAAATCTTCCGGTTTCATCATGGTGTAACAATCATCCTTTCATCTTTTTCAACTTTTTTCTCAAGAATAACACCATGGTCCTTATATTTCTTCAAAACAAAATGAGTAGCTGTACTAAGAACATTATCAATAGGTGAAAGCTTGTTAGAAATAAAGTAAGAAATATCTCTAATATTTTTTCCGTCCATCATAACTAATAGATCATAAGAGCCAGCCATAAGATAAACAGCCTTAACCTCATCAAAGCCGTAAATTCTTTCAGCTATTTTCTCAAATCCTCTATCTCTTTGAGGTGTAACCTTTACCTCAATCATCGCCGTTACAAATTCTCTATCTGTTTTATCCCAGTTTACAAGAGCAGTATAACCGCATATAATCTGCTCCTGCTGCATTTCGTCCATTATCGCCGCTATTTCATCAGGTGTCTTTCCAAGCATAGCAGCCATATCCTCAAGGCTTACCCTGCTGTTCTTCTCCAATATTTCCAAAATAATATTTTTAATTTCCTGCATAGTAATCTCCTTTCGACTTTTATTTTTATAATTATACTACAGCTAAGTTTTAAAGTCAAATAAAGTATGAATAAAAAAAGCTGCGTCAAAATCTGACACAGCTTTCTATATTAAACTAAAATCATACCGTTATTGTCTGACTTCTTGCATAAAGCAATTATGAATTCAATAAATGCTATAAAAGCAGGAATAAGAGTCCAACAAAATAAAATGTATAATATACCTGTACCTATTTTGCCGGCATAAAACTTATGTATACCTACACCTCCAAGGAAAAAAGCAAGTAAACAATAAACCACTTTATTTACAGCCTTAGTTCCATTTGCCATATACACAGGCTGTCCTGCTGTCTGTGTGTTGGCAACATTAATGTTAATTCCACCATTTGGCATTTGGGTTTCCTGCTTTTTTTCTTCCTTTTTAGTTATTACGGTTTTAGTTTCAGTTTCAAATATCTCAACTTCATCACCAACTTCAGGAGCAAAATTTAAGTCAATTATTCTAACTTCTTTTATGCCGCCATTTTCAGTACCAATAGATACTATATCATTATTTATAGAAATTATTTTAGCCATTTTTTCACCTCTTATATTTATTCCAGTCCAAACTGTGCCTTACCCGAAACAGCACCATTTGTAAATGTTACATTAGCATTTGAACCAAGCATACCGTTTCCTTCCCAACTAACCATTCTAATAGTAAAGCCACCGGCTCCACTTGTAGCAGTATCTGTGCCGGGTGAGCCCACAATACTTACAACTTCATCATAACTCATACCGTTTTGTATTTTGTTATATTCTTCCAATGTAATTTTTTCATCATTTTCAGGGACTTCAGTAACTTCCTCTTCCGTTAACTCTTCCGCCTCTGTTTCAGTTTCTAAATTTCCGGCGTTAGTCGCACCACTCTCTGTACTTCCACAACCGGATAATGAAAAAACCGCTGTAACCGCCAAAACGGCAATAATACATAATTTTCTTTTCATAAACTTTCCTCCTTAAATTTTATGTAATAGATTATACAATTATTTTTAATATTTGTCAATATTTT